>CAVJQD010000039.1:0-19300 GCA_963651555.1 uncultured Clostridium sp.
GAGAAACATCCAAGTAGTAACAAAATAACGAAACGTGGAATTTTTAGAACATCCCATAATAATAGATGGGCACCACAAACCCACCCCGCAATTTAAACATTAAAACTTATGACACTTACACCCTCTGCCACTGCCATCATGACGCATTTCTGCCATATTGACAGAAAAACTAACCCCGTTTTCGTAATTGGATTACAAATCCCATACTATAATATTCCATTATCACGATATTCTGGCATGGTTTTTGTAACAGAATTACACGTAAGACCAGATATGAACAAAATAAAAGGACAGAAAATGGAAACAGCAACGAACAACCTCATTCAGGTAATCGAAATCGAGAACTTCTACTCTGTGAGAGACAAAGTGACTATCGACTTCAGAGCCGAAAACATTAACACCGCTAAGGAGCGGGAATTAAAAAACAATATATTCATGTGGAATAATAAAACATATCTCAAAACTATCGGACTCTTCGGACCGAACGCTGCGGGTAAGACCAACATCATATTCGCTATACGACTATGCTGTAGGTTCATACTCCAACAACTGAACAACATGAACGCAGAGAGCAACATCTTCCCTACTTTCCGATTCCAAAAATACAAGGACAAACCTTCCACCTTCCGTATCCTATTCGTCGCCGAAAATGTAGAATATGAATACACCTTCTCTGTTCTGCACAACAGAGTCATCAACGAGGAGTTGCACTTAACATCCGACTACAACCGAAAAAACAAAGTGTTCACCAGAACCTATATCTCAGAGAAGAATACCTACCAATATTCTTTTGCTACCTCTTTGCCAAAAGATACCGCTTTCTTTTCGAAAGTCACTGCACCAAACCAACTATTCCTCTCGCAAGCCCACACCATGCAGCAGGCTTGGACCATACCCGTCTACAATTTCTTTAACCTACACTTCTTACTTGGCATTCAGACTACTGAAGTCGCCTTACAACCAGAAATCGTTGATGCACTCAAACCTCAACTCTTAAAGATGCTGCATTTCTGCGACAGCGATATTCAAGACATTCAAGTTGTCAAGCAAACACTCATGCCCGACACTTCCAACCTGCCAGAACAGTTTGCTAAGCAACTGAAACCTGCCGAAGTAAGACAAGTATTCACCGTGCACTCCGTCGACCCACATATTCCTTTCATTTGGGGCGAAGAATCTAAAGGGACACAGCAACTCATCGCCATGCTCCTTACACTCATTCCTACACTACAACACAACAAAGCCTTACTCCTCGACGAGTTCGACCTTAATATGCACACCCGGATGACCCACTTCATCTTCGACGCCATCAATGCAACCAAAAGCAGCCAGTTCCTTTTCTCTTCCCACGATACTACGCTCATCTCCATGGACCTTTTCCGTAGAGACCAGATCTACTTCGTCGAGAAAGATAAAGAGCAGGGATGCACATCCGTATCACGACTCTTCGACAAAAAAGACTTCCGTGAAACAATGGATGCCTCCAAACGTTATATCGCAGGACACTTCGGTGCTGTTCCTAACATCGAATCAGCCCAACAAGCACAATGTATAATTCGTAAAATACTATACAATGATTAATTCTACACTCTTATTCAAACGAAAAAGCCCCGTGCTCATCTTCTATACCGAAGATGCTACATTCCTCTCGGCTGACTTTGCGCACATGTTTACATGCAAGCGCTCCGTTCTCGTAAATGGCTTCGACTCTATCTCCGAAAAACTGATACACAAACACCGAAAATGCCTTTATCTCACATCAAAAGAGCCTTGCCAACTATTCTTTGTTGAGCATACCATCATCTTTAGGCTGCTCTGCAACAACGGCATCTACCAGATACCTATTCCTGACAACTACTACAGCCTGATTCCTACCGACTGCCGAGACCTCAATAAACCTAAATTACAACAAGAAATATGTTAACCTCTAAAAAACAATACGACTATGAATAATTTTATTTACAACTTGCCTGACATGTTCTGCGCAAACAACTGCTCAACTTCATCTATGCCACAACTGCAACCATGTTATCTCACCACACCACCCGACGCTCTCATTCCCTTCCATGAAGCCATGAGGGTCAACTACACCCCTAACTATACCACCACAAGCACCACTGCCATACACTTCTACATCGCAGACCGTTTGTTCTTGCGTTTCTTCCGGTGTATAGATTGCTACCTGCAACAATTACGCTCTTTCACTTATATCATCATGCCCGACCTATCGCAATATCTGGATATGCCAAAACTTGTGAGAATGCAAAACAACTGGCGCAACAAATTTGCTGCATACTACCTCCAAGCACACGGATTCAATGTCATACCCAATGTCACATGGTCCACACCCGACTCCTACGACTATGCCTTCGCTGGTATACCTACCCACTCCGTCATCGCTATCAACAGCAATGGCGCACAAACCGACCCTTTTACATGATATCTTTGGCAGAAAGGATATGATAATGCCTTCCAACTACTGCAACCCTCGCTCATCCTACGATATGGACCTCAGATGCCCAACGAACACTCCGACATATCCACATACTACCCTAACCCCTATATCACACACCTGCGCACTCTACCTCGCAAGCATAAAACGACTAACCACACCATCGATGGTGTGCAGACTCAATTTGACTTTAATGAACCTATTAAATAGTATAATTATGAATCCAGACAATCAAAAACAAGGCATTCCTGCCAACGACCCCGTCATCGGGCAAGACCTTTTCGGATACCCTTTCAACAAGAAGTACCCTGCCGACACCACAAAGTATGGAACCGACTACGATGGCTATCCTAACTACAACCAAGAAGTGTTCTTCCTCGACTTTGCCGTCGAAGGATACGATGTACTCTTCGCCTACAATGGTAAGAACTACTTCATCCAACGATGGGCTGAAGGCGCTGCTCAACTCGACCCCGCAAGCCACCAACTCATCCAACTATTCGACCATGCAAACGCACTGGTTGAACAACTCGAAATCGACAACCACAAACTCATCGATATAATCGACGAGGTAGAAATTATTGAACTATCATAACCTTAAAGACCTTAACTATGGGAGCAAACGGTACACACTCTTCTGGTGCTCTATCCTCCGAGGAGAATAGAAAATACGATACCATTGGCACTATCGATGGTAACACCAAGATCCTTGTCCCTAAGGACAAAAAACGGAACGGCAAACTACCCGAAGAAAGCCATACCTCAAACCGTGTCTATGTATCTTTCTATACCGATGGACATGATGTCAAGGAAATAGCAAAATACGGTGCAGACGGCAAAAAACTATATGCCATACACACGGGTGACCACAAAGGCATATCGCCACACTACCACCAATGGCAAGATGGCAGACAACTGCCAGATGCGCATCCCCTTACACCGGAAATGCAAAACCTACTAAACTACATCCGTAACTACGGAAACAACTGATCCACGGAAACAACTTAAACTACATAAATTACTATATCGCCTATGTACACCTAACAGCCCTAGCAGCCACGCACTGCACACAGGGGACATGCCGAAGAGCACATGTCTGACCTTGCTCCTCAACAACAACTGATGGTTATTGGATTAACAAATAACAACCTGGTTGCCAAGCAACCGACCTTAACGAAAATTTATTGTTTTCAATAACCAATAAAATATTAATTTAACTTCCCCCGGGTGGATGAGGGGGACGTGCTAAAATCATAAAACGCACGTTATGCCACCCTATCATTATGGCTTTTATTAATCCTATGATTTATTTAGATGCCTTTTTAGGCAAATTTGGGCGCACTGACAAAGTTTATGCAAAGGTGCGCAAGTTCGATAACCAGACAATCGGTGTTGCGCTCAAACACCCAGTCACTAACGACCCGCCGACCGAGGCACAGAAGGTTGTGCAGGACAAGTTCAAAACGGTACAAACCAAGGTGAACACCATCATGGCTGACCCTGAACAACTCGAGGCGTATAAGACGAAGTGGCATCAACAGCACAAGTATGTGACGCTGCGGAGTTTTATCTTCGCCAAGGTCTACAATGAAACGACCGAGGGGGATTAAGCCATGGGAGCAATAACCTTTATCGATCCGGTCGCCACTGTTAGTGGAAAGATAGCCAAGAGATACCTCACGGTCTATCACGTCCGAAAGGCAGAAACCGCCAATCAACTAATGATTGACAATCCCTGCTACACTTCGGCGCCCACGAAACGAACCAAACCCTACTCCGACGAGGAGCAGGCACGCATGCAGAAGTTCGCTGCTATCTGCAAAGCGACTCGGGTTCGACTCAGTGACGGCACTACGGCGCAAGCCGACCGACTGGCGTTTCAGCAACAGAGCACTTACAAAACGCTCTACCAGTTTGTCTGGCATCAAGCCGCTACGGAATTAGGCTACTAACGCCCTACGCATCTAAGCCGGCAACTTACCTCCAAGGAAAACCGGTTAGAGAAGATATAAGTCGCACAACTTAGAGTCCTCCAAGGAAAACCGGTTAACTAAGGAGAAATAGTCCGCACTTAGATGCCACGGTAATAGTTCCGAATTCTGGTACCACTTTCAGCAAAGGCTGTCTAACCCGTTTAGGCAGCCTTTACTATATCAAAGTCTAGAACAATACCGTCCCTCCCGTAGAGGCTGTTTAACAAGTCAAAATTCCCAACCGACTACGCTTTGCTTCTAGGGGCGCGGGCGCCTCGCCCGCGGGATGTTATGCTTTGCTACTGGGGGCGCGGGCGCCTCGCCCGCGGGATGTATAGTACTTGTTAGACAGCCTCTATTTTCTGTTCCCTCTATCCCATCTAGTTTAAGATACTGCGATTGTGGAGACGTGAAGCGAAGGCTGGTGCGAAGCACTGAGTGCCTGAGCGAGTGAAGCCCAGTGGACTGAACAAGAATACCATGTCGAGCCCTCGTGTCGTTCGGGTCGCAAGACCCGTTCACCCATACTCTGCTGGGGACGCGGGCGCCTCGCCCGCGGAAAAAACGCAATGATTGTGGAGACGACACGCCCTCGTGTCGTTCGGGGCGCAAGACCCGTTTGTATCCGCTCTGCTGTTAATTGTTAATTGTTTGACCATGCTCTGATTGTGGAGACGACACGCCCTCGTGTCGTTCGGGGCGCAAGACCCGTTTGTATCCGCTCTGCTGTTAATTGTTAATTGTTTGACCATGCTCTGATTGTGGAGACGACACGCCCTCGTGTCGTTCGGGGCGCAAGACCCGTTTGTATCCGCTCTACTGTTAATTGTTAATTATCCCTTTCTTTTCATTTCTCTTGCACGCAGTGCAAGCCTTTCTTTTTATTTCTCTGCCACGCAGTGGCAAGGAGCCCTTTTCACCCCCCACAGAGCCAAGGAAAAACTCACGATATCTCGCTCCAATCCACCGACCGTGGATTCAACTTCTTCAACTGATGCACATACACCCCGTTCTTAGCCAACTCCAACCGTGGGTCTTCATCCAGTATCTCACCCGCCGCACGACGAGCCAACTCCAGCAACTGACCATCGCTCGACAGCGACGCAATCTTCAAGTCGAACGGCAGACCCGACTGCTGCGTACCCTCCAAGTCGCCTGGACCACGCAACTGCAAATCAGCCTCAGCGATACGAAAACCGTCATTCGTTGCCACCATGATATCCATACGCTTACGGGTGTCACGCGACAACTCCACACTCGTCACCAGCAAACAATAACTCTCCGCTGCGCCACGACCCACTCGACCACGCAACTGATGCAACTGCGACAACCCGAAACGCTCCGCATCCTCCACTATCATCACCGTCGCATTAGGCACATTAACCCCAACCTCTATCACCGTCGTCGCCACCAGTATCTGTGTCTTACCTGCCATGAACCACTTCATCTGCTCCTCCTTCTCCGACGGCTTCATTCGACCATGCACCATCGAGATCGAATACTGCGGAAAGGTCTCACACATCTGCTGAAAACCCGTCTCCAATGCCGCCAAGTCCGACTTCTCATTCTCACTAATCAACGGATACACCACATACACCTGTCTGCCCTGCTCCACCTGCTGATAGATAAACTGATTGATCGAACGACGCTGCAACTTACTATAATGCAGCGTACGGATAGGCTTCCTGCCTGGCGGCAACTCGTCTATCACCGACACCGACAAGTCCCCATACACCGTCATCGCCAGCGTACGAGGAATAGGCGTAGCCGTCATCACCAACACATGCGGAGGCTGGATGTTCTTGCCCCATAACTTAGCCCGCTGCGCCACGCCAAAACGATGCTGCTCATCCACTATCACCAAACCCAAGTTACCAAACTGCACCACATCCTCCAATAGCGCATGCGTACCTATCAACACATCAATCTCGCCCGACAGCAGTGCCGCATGAATCGTCTCACGCTGCTTACGAGGTGTCGACCCTGTCAGCAGTGCTACCCGCACCGACTGCTGATCCTTCAACATCGTACTGAAAGTCTGGTAGTGTTGTTGCGCCAATATCTCCGTCGGCGCCATCAAGCACGACTGATAACCGTTGTCTTTAGCCAACAGCGTACACAGCAGCGCCACCATCGTCTTACCACTACCCACATCCCCCTGCAGCAGCCGGTTCATCTGGTGACCACCCTTGAGGTCGGCATGGATCTCACGGATAACACGCTTCTGCGCATTAGTCAATGGAAAAGGTAAGTACTTATTATAGAAAGTGAGGAAACTGTCCCCAACACGAGGCATCATAAAACCCTTGCTCTGCCCATCACGCAGCCTCGTCTGCTTGAGTATCTGCAACTGGATATAGAACAACTCCTCGAACTTAAGACGCTCACGAGCCTTCTTCAGCATCGCCACATCCTTCGGGAAATGGATATTGATAAGACTATCCGTCAACCCCATCAAGTGATAACGGTCACGCAACTCCGCCCCCAGTGTGTCAGGGATACCCATCCGCAAGTCCGGCATCAAACCCGAGATGATCTTACGCATCGCACGAGTGTCCAACCACGCTGCCTTCATCCTCTCCGAGGTGTTGTAGTACGGCTCCAAACCCCGCTTCGACTGCATGTTAACCAGCGAGAGCAACTCCATCTCTGGATGAACAATATTATATTGATGATTGAACTGACTCGGCTTACCAAACACCAGATACTGCATCCCACGCTGCAACTTCAGGTACTTAAACCCACTGAACCATACGAGTTCTATCGAGTCCTCCCCATCGGTAAACACCGCCACAAGACGCTGTTTTTTCCCTTCACCCACCGTACGCCAATCCACTATCGTACCGATAATCTGCACGTACGACTCCTCATCCTCTATCTCACGGATCTTCCAGAAACGACTGCGGTCGATATACTTATACGGAAACACATACAGCAAATCCAACGCCGTCTGCACCTTCAGCGACTGCTTCAGCATCTCTGCACGCTTCGGACCTACACCAGGCAAGTATGTTATATCTCGATTCGCTAATTCCACAACGGACAACTAAAAGACAAAAAAGAAAGACTAAGAAGGAAAAGAAAGATAGAAAGAAAACAAAGACTAAAAGAAAGACCCAATCAACAACTTAACAAAAAGGGCGACCCGTACGATAGGTCGCCCTTATATTTAGTGAGAGCAATAGGCGATTATTGCAGTTTGAACGATACCGGCAAGGTATACTTCACACGAACTGCCTTTCCACGCTGCTTACCTGGATTCCACTTAGGCATCGACTTGATAACACGAACTGCCTCCTTGTCCAATGATGCATCACCCGACGAACGGACTACCTCTACATCGACTATCGAACCATCTCGGTTAACCACAAACTGGCAGATAGCACGACCTTGAATACCGTTCTCCTGAGCAATAACAGGGTACTTCAAGTTCTCACTCAAATACTTGAACAAACGCTCCGTACCACCGGGGAACTCTGGCATGTTCTCTACAATCACGAACACCGTCTCTACCTCTTCCTCCTCTTCTACAGGCGCTTCTACCGGCGGTGCAACTACCACTGCCTCGTCTGCCTTATCCTCTGTCTGAATATCAATATGCTCGGTCTCTACATCGTTCTCCACAATAGTGAACGCTTCCACTTCCTGTACCGGTGGTGCTGGAGGCGGAGGAGTCGTCTCTTGAGTGGTTTGCTGAATCTCTATCTCTTCCTCGAAGAAGATATCGTCATTGGCGACCTCATACTTGGTGACATCCCTCTCGGTCCACTCAAAGGCCACAAAACAGATACTCAATACGAAAACAAAGCCCATCAACAAGAACGTAAAGTTCTTATTTTCAAGACTTGCCGATGCTGACTTTTTAATCTGCATATCCTGCATACCTATAGTGCTTTTTAATGATACATAAATTTCGTTAGCGGTTGCAAATGTACGAAGGATTTCCAATACAACCAAAAAACTGACTATTTTTTTTCGAAAATATTTGCGACAAGGCACATATCGACCATCGTGAGCGCCGTCATAGCCTCCACCACAGGCACGGCTCGAATACCCACGCACACATCATGACGACCCGTAATAGCAATGTCTACCCCGTGCCCGTAGGCGTCTACTGTATGCTGCTTCATTGAGATACTCGGCGTCGGTTTGAACACCGCATCGAAGTATATCTCTTGCCCATTAGAGATACCCCCTAAGATACCCCCTGCATGATTCGTAGTATACGGCATCGCATCGTTCAGTTCACTCCCACGCAGTGCCACACCCTTAAAGCCCGACCCGTATGAGAATCCCTTGCACGCATTGATACTCATCACCGCTGCCGCCAATCGTGCCTGCAGTTTATCAAAGATAGGTTCCCCCACGCCCGCAGGCACACCCTTAACCGAGGTATGCACAATAGCGCCAATACTATCCCCCGCTGCACGCACCTCCTCCAGCAGTCTTATCATGCCTTCTTTATTGGTCTCACTACCAATCTGCACAATCTCCGACTCCACCGTCACGCCCATCTTTCTTAGCACCTGCTTAGCAATAGCACCCGCCACCACCCGCGCAACCGTCTCCCGCGCCGATGCACGACCACCTCCCGACATCGAAGGAACGCCATACTTACAAACGTAGGTATAATCGGCATGACCAGGACGACATACACCCTTCAACGAGGCGTAATCAGTCGCTCGTGCCTGCTTATTCCTTACAATAAAAGCAATAGGCGAACCCAATGTCACACCCTCATACAGACCCGACAACCACTCTATCTCGTCCTCCTCTTCCTTTGCACGAGGCGAGACAAATGCACCGAACTCACCCACACGCCCCGCCCTGCGGTCGAGGTCAGCGCGAATAGCATCCATATCCAATACCATCTCCGAAGGACAACCGTCCAACACACCTCCTACCGCCACACCGTGCGATTCACCAAAGTCGGTGAAGCGAAAGATACTCCCAATCGTATTCATAATCGTATATCCTAATCGTTTAATTTGCTGTTTTTATGCACGCCAAAGGTACAAACATTCCCACATTCTTGCAAATGTCATAAAAAAGACCTACCTTTGCACCATATTTGCACCAAATATAGACCCTATGGAAAACATTGAACGGTACTCACAATTTTGCACGAAGATCGACGATATACCCGTCTTCATGCAGCCTTGGTGGATGTCGGCTGTTTGCGCCGGTAAGAAGTGGGACATCCTCTTCTCCTACGACGCCGAAGGCAACATCCGTGCTGCCATGCCCTATCTGCATGGCAAGAAAATAGGACTACGATACATCCTCATGCCACAAGAAACGCAGATAGGAGGTATCCTTCTACGCCCCGACATTGCCAACAACCTAAGCGAACTGCAGGCTGTATGCGACGACATAACCGCACAACTGCGTGACCTCCACCTCGCTTATTACTACCAGCAATACCCCCTGCAATCGCCGTTCCCTATCCTATTCCGTGAGCGTGGCTTCAAAGTAAAAGAACGGGTGACCTACCGCATCGACGATCTGAGCGACCTCGACGCCGTCATCAGCCATTTCTCGAAAAACAAGAAAAGGCAACTGCAGAAAGCCCTATCCCTCCACCGAGGCAACGGACTCGACCCCGAGAGTTTCTACCGTTTCCACACCGACTGCCTACAGCAGCAGAAGAAAGACATCTCCTACTCCCGTGAGTTCTTCCTTGTACTTGCACAGAAAGCCATAGCACGAGACCAAGCCACCATCATCGACATACGCAATGCCGACGACCAACTGCTTGCTGCCGCTTTCCTCGTATGGGATAACAAGACACTCTACTACCTCATACCTGCCTACTCGCCCGCCTACAAGGACTCCGGTGCCAGTGCCCTACTGGCACTCGAAGCCATCAAAGAGGCACGCACACGAGGCAAGATGTTCGACTTTGAAGGCAGCATACAACGAGGCATCGCCAACCATTATAAGCAGTTTGGCTCTACCCCCACAAAGTACTATTCCATACGGAAATACTACCACCCAATCTTTGCTCTCTTGCTCTTAGCGAACAAGGTACGCAACTGGTGTAAGTTCTAACAAAAGAATACCCATGTCAGTTATAGTAGAACATCTCAATAAGCATATCGGCAAACAGCATATCCTGCGTGATGTGTCGTTGCAGATAGGCGAAGGCGAAGTGGTCGGACTACTCGGACCTAACGGCGCCGGCAAGTCCACCCTCATGAAGATACTCACCGGACTATGGTCGTTCGACTCCGGACGAGTAGAGGTGTGTGGCGTTGACATGAGCCGCAACCCACACGATGTAGCGGCTTTTGTAGGCTACCTGCCCGAAAACAACCCCCTCTACGAAGAGATGTATGTACGCGAGTATCTGCAGTTTATGTGCGAGTTATCCGGCAAAGACTACAACCGCATGGAGACCCTCATCGACGAGACCGGCATACGACCCGAGATAAGCAAGAAGATAGGACAACTGTCAAAAGGCTACCGCCAACGAGTAGGACTGGCGCAGGCACTGCTGTCCAACCCCCAACTGCTCATCCTCGACGAACCGACCACCGGACTCGACCCCAACCAACTCGAGGAGATACGGTCCCTCATCCGCAATGCTGCCCAAGGACGAACCATCCTCCTCTCCACACACATCATGCAAGAGGTACACGCTATGTGTTCCCGAGTACTCATACTCAACCACGGCGAGATACGACTCGATACCCCGTGCAACGCCGACACCGACCTCGAACAACTGTTCAAAGACTATACACGTTAAAGGGATATTATGAGAAATTATGAGCGATTATGAGCGATTTTGACATACGCAACCAGATGACGGAGAAAGAGCAAGACAATGCGCTCCGCCCGCTACGCTTTAGCGACTTTGCCGGACAGACCAAGATTGTAGAGAACCTACGCATCTTCGTGCAAGCCGCCAAACTGCGCGGAGAGAGTCTCGACCATACCCTCCTCTTTGGTCCTCCAGGACTGGGTAAGACCACCCTCAGTAACATCATTGCCAACGAGTTAGGCGTAGGATTTAAGGTAACCTCCGGTCCTGTACTCGATAAGCCTGGCGACCTCGCAGGACTACTCACCTCCCTCGAGCCGAACGATGTGCTCTTCATCGACGAGATACACCGTCTCTCTCCCGTGGTAGAGGAATACCTCTACTCCGCCATGGAGGACTACCGCATCGATATAATGATAGACAAAGGTCCATCAGCACGAACCATACAGATCGACCTCAACCACTTCACCCTCGTAGGCGCTACCACCCGTAGTGGACTGCTGACAAGCCCTCTGCGTGCCCGTTTTGGCATCAACTGCCACCTCGAGTACTACGACGCCGATGTCCTGCAAGGTATCGTGCAACGCTCTGCCCGACTGCTCAATGTACCCATCAACAGTCAAGCCGCAGGCGAGATAGCACGACGCAGCCGGGGTACGCCTCGTATCGCCAATGCCTTGCTGCGACGAGTACGAGACTTCGCACAAGTGCGAGGCGATGGCTCTATCGACATGGAGATTGCTAAGTACGCCCTCGAAGCACTTAATATTGATACCTACGGACTGGACATCATCGACAATAAGTTGCTATGCACCATCATCGATAAGTTCAACGGTGGACCGGTCGGACTGAACACTATCGCCACCGCTATGGGCGAAGACCCAGGCACGATAGAGGATGTCTACGAACCCTACCTCATCAAGGAAGGCTTCATCAAGCGTACCCCTCGAGGTCGAGAAGTCACACAACTTGCCTACAAACACCTTGGCAAGACACCACTATCATCACAACCCTCACTGTTTGATTAAGCATTATGTCAGATAACGGAGAAATGAAAGGCTTGGCTCGTGATACTGCCATCTATGGGCTGAGCAGTATCATAGGCAAGTTCCTCAACTGGTTACTTGTACCGCTCTACACTTATGTCCTGCAGAGTCAAGCCGACTACGGCATCGTAACCAACCTCTATGCGTGGACCGCCCTGCTACTCGTCATACTGACCTACGGCATGGAGACCGGTTTCTTCCGCTTTGCCAACAAAGGCGACCACAACCCTGCACAGGTCTATACCACCATCCTCACTTGTATCGGCACGACCTCTTTTCTCTTTGCCCTACTCTGCTGCCTCTTCGCACGCCCTATCGCCTCATGGCTGGGTTACGAGAACCACCACGAGTTCATCAGTCTCTTAGCCGTGGTCGTATCGATGGACGCCTTTGCCAGCATACCCTTTGCTTACTTGCGGTATAAGAAACGCCCACTGCAGTTTGCCGGACTCAAACTGCTGTTTGTGGTACTCAACATTGCCCTCAACCTTTTCTTCCTCATCCTTTGCCCAAAGATACAAGACTGGGCTATCATCTCCTGCTGGTACGACCCTAACTATGGCGTGGGGTATGTCTTCCTTGCTAATATCATTGCCACCGGCATACAGACCCTCTGTCTACTCCCTGCTATCCTCGCCGAGAAGTACTCTTTCAGTTGGAGTCTACTCAAAGAGTTGCTGCACTACTCCCTGCCGCTGCTCGTGTTGGGTGTGGCAGGCATCATGAACCAGACGCTCGACAAGATACTCTTTCCTTTCCTCTACAAAGGTGAAGATGCACAGGTGCAGTTAGGCATCTACGGTGCCTGCTTCAAGGTGGCTATGGTCATGATGATGTTCACACAGGCGTTCCGATATGCCTACGAGCCCTTCGTCTTCAGCAAGCATAAGGACAAGCACTCCGTGGGTGCTTATGCCGATGCCATGAAGTACTACATCATCTTCTCCTACCTCATCCTGCTCGGCATGATAGTCTACCTCGATATACTCAAGTTCATCGTGGCAGAGTCCTACTGGTCGGGCATGCGAGTCATACCTATCGTACTCTGGACCTACATCTTCCAAGGCATCTATTTCAACCTATCGTTCTGGTATAAACTGACCGACCAAACCAAGTGGGGTGCCTACTTCTCACTCATCGGATTGGGCATAACGCTTGTCCTGCAGATCATCTTCGTACCACGGTTGGGATACATAGCCTCAGCCTTCTCCTGCACCGTATGTTACTTCGTCATCATGCTCTTGTCCTATTTCATAGGCAAGAACCGGCTCGTAATACCGTACGACCTCAAGCGTATTGGTTTCTATACCTTATTGATACTACTCTTACTCGCTGTCTACTATGCTGTCCGTCACTTCTGTCCATCCACAGCCATCGACATGATAGTAGGCACTGTCCTCATCATCGTCTACCTCTGCGTACTCGTTCGGAAAGACTTCCCTCTCTCTGGACTACCCGTGGTAGGCAAGTATTTTCGTAAGTAACAAACAAACTAACTAACAAACTAACCAACTAAAGCAATAGATATGTTTTCAGGAATAGTCGAAGGAATGGCACAAGTGGTTGCCATCGAGAAAGATAGAGAGAATATGCACTTCACGCTCCGCTCACCTTTTGCTGAGCCATTGCATATCGACCAGAGCGTGGCACACAATGGTGTCTGCCTCACCGTTGTCAAGATGGATAAAGACCTCTACGTAGTCACTGCCATGCTCGAGACCCTGCAACGAACCAATCTGGGACTGCTGCAGGTAGGAGATCTGGTCAATGTGGAACGGTCTATGCTTCTGCAAGAGCGACTCGACGGACATATCGTGCAAGGACATGTCGACCAGACTGCAGTATGTATCGAGAAAAAAGATGCCGACGGCAGTTGGTACTACACCTTCCGTTACCAGTTCCAACCCGAGATGGCGCAACGAGGTTACTTCACGGTCGACAAAGGGTCGGTCACTGTCAACGGCGTCAGCCTCACCGTATGTAATCCGACACAAGACACCTTCACTGTGGGTATCATACCTTACACGCACGATCACACCAACTTCTGCCGTATCGAAGTAGGTACAGTAGTCAACATCGAGTTCGACATCATCGGCAAGTACGTCGCCCGCCTCACCCAACTCCAAAACTAAAAGTTACAAATTAAACATTGCAGATGCCAAGCAGTTCTGCGGCTTCTTGTAGGTTGCGGACTACCCATGTGGCAGACTGTCCTTCGGGCAATGGTGCATCGGTATCACGAATCCATATCTGGTCGATACCTACGCCTTTGGCGCCGGCTATATCGCTGTTGTAGGAGTCGCCTATCATCACCACCTCATCGGCACGCAAGCCATTGACAGCCAACGCATGCTCATAGATAGCAGGCTGTGGTTTCTGTATACCCACCTCCTCGCTCAATACGATATGTTGGAAATACGGACGGAGTCCTGAACGGTCGATCTTCTGATACTGCACCTCAATAAAGCCATTACTAATAATAGTCAGTGGATAACGCTCAGCCAAGAGCGGAACAACCTCTGCGGCATAAGGCATGAGCGAAAAATAGTCGGTCGTCAACCGACAGAAATCGTCTCCTATCTGCCGTGCCAGTGCCTCAAGACTATCCTTACCCATGCGGCACATCTCGCTCTGATGCAGAGGGTAACAGAAGCGCTCTAACTGCAACTGCTCCTTGCTGATCTTATCCTCGCCATACAAGTCCCACAGGTACAGGTTATGCGCCTCGTAGATAGTGAAATAGGTATCGAAAGAAGGATAGAACCGAGAGAGGTTGTACTTCGCATATAGGTCTTGCAAAGCGTGCTCTGCCGAGTGTGTGAAGTCACCTATAGTATTGTCCCAATCAAGAAAAACCGCCTTATACTTACACTCTGCCATCCCTACTCCGTTTTACCAGCCACACACATCACTATCTCGCCTTTGGCAGGGCACTGTTTGAAATGATCGATCAGTTCCGATAAGGTACCACGGCATGTTTCCTCGTGTATCTTACTGATCTCACGACTCACACTTGCCCGACGATCTGCACCCAACACGGCAGCCAACTGCTCCAAGGTCTTCTGCAGACGGAACGGCGACTCGTAGATGATCATCGTATGTTCCTGCTCGGCAAGGAACGACAACCGTGTCTGACGACCTTTTTTTTGTGGTAAGAACCCCTCAAAATAGAACCTATCACAAGGCAAACCACTGTCGACCAATGCCGGCACGAATGCCGTTGCACCAGGTAGGCACTCTACCTCCACACCTCGCTCTACACACGCACGCACCAACATGAAACCAGGGTCACTGATACCAGGCGTACCTGCATCGGAGATAAGTGCCACGGTCATACCGGCTGCGATACGGTCTGCCATATCATCGGACGTCTCGTGCTCATTGAACTTATGATGGGAACGCAAGGGCGTGTGGATATCGTAATGTTTCAGCAGCACCGAGGAGGTACGCGTGTCCTCTGCCAAGATAAGGTCTACCTCTTTCAACACACGCAATGCCCTCAAGGTGATATCCTCGAGGTTACCTACAGGCGTAGGAACTACATATAACACCGAAGGCGAAGCCGGACGACTACTCATGGCAGGGGTGTTCTACTATCAGTTGGCAAAACGACGGTTAAGAAGCGACATGAACAACTGCGTTGCCTGACTCTCGCTATCCCAATGGAAATGCTTCTCAATATACGCCTTTGCCTCGTCTAACGAGTCCATCTTATTGAGTGCATCAATCGTCTTGTTCATCTTCTCTCCGTCGGAGGCAAACAACTCACGTTGGAACAAGAAACGGTCGCCTATGCTGATGGCTTTGCGTATATCACTGATAGGCGGTGCCGAAACACTGTTTTTCTCCACATTGGCAGGTTCTGTATGAGTCTCCTCCTTTGCTTGGGGCACGAACACCGGTTCTTGCACCGTGGCAGCCTCCTCGGCAGGACGGAACACCACCTCATGAACTTCTTTTTGTGCTGGGTTCTCGTGTACAGGTGCTTCTTGTACTGGGACCTCTTGCGCAGAGGTTTCTTGTACTGGTACTTCCTGATTAGAGAGTTCCACGATAGGTTGCGTAGTAGGCTGTACAGTTTTCTCCTCTGCAGGCGACTCTAACACCTCATTCAAGGGTTGGTCTTCATCAGCAACCAACAGTTCAACCTCTACCTCAGGCTCTTTGTTGGCAAGTTCTTCGAGTTGCCCACGGAGGGCTTCTATTTCATGCTCTGCCTTGTCTAAACGGTCGGTCAAGACACGCAACTGCTGCTCAAGAGACGAAGTATATTCTTGTAACGATTCAATCCAATTCATACTATCTATACCTAAATCTATTCCTTTTTTTATACGGCTACTTTCTCAAGCCATTTGACCATACCAAACATGATACCCATTGATACGACACATACGCCGAAGAACACTGCCCAGCAGTATTGTATAGGCCATGCGTTATACATCACCGGTCCGACCCATATCATCAGGTTACCCAGTGCCGTAGCACCTAACCACAGACCTTGGCAGAGACCTACCATGTTGCGAGGGGCTACCTTGCTGACGAAGGATAGTCCAAGAGGTGAAATGAACAACTCAGCCACTGTCAAGAAGAAATAGGTAACGATAAGAACCCATGGTCCGGCTTTACTCAGTCCCGCCTCAGCCATAGCGTTCGAGTCCATGGCACGGAAAACCTCGCCCGATGGATAACCCATCTTTGCCGAGTATAACATCAAGAACAAGTATGCGCAGGCAGCAATACCCATACCCAAACCGATCTTACGAGGGGTTGATATACTCTTGCCTTTGCGAGCCAAAGCACCGAACACAAGCATGATGATAGGCGTGAGGATGATAACGAAGAACGGGTTAAGGGCTTGCCATATCTCTGGGGCAATCGACTGTGTATCGACAAAGTCACGTGCGAAGACGGAGAGCGACTGACCGTTCTGGTGGAAACTGAACCAGAAGAAGATTGCTACGCCCAATACAGCGAACAAAGCATACATACGCTGCTTGATCTCCTTTGCCATAACCGCTTTCTCCTCTGCCGTATAGTTAACCACAGCCTCCTCTGCTTTCTTAGCAGGTTGTGGGAACATCTTCTTGGTGCAAAGGAATATGATGAGCGATATCAGCATGGCGAGTACCGATGCAATGAATGAGAGGTGAATACCGGTATTGAACACATGGATATAATCTTGGCAGAAAACAGCCATATCGGTTACCGAATAGCCTTCTGCCACAGCCTTACTCAATGTCTCGGTAAACTTAGGCGTCAGTTCTCCATTGCTGAGATACTGATGGCACAGAGCAGGCATATCGGCATTGTATACAAAATCGTGCACCTTCAGCCACCACTGACGAAGTAGCGGGGCTACGAACGGTGCTACCAGTCCGCCAATATTGATAAACACATAGAATATCTGGAAACCTGAGTCACGCTTATCCTTAGCCTCAGCCAGTGCCTCTGGACCTTTATCGGCAGCCTCAGCCTCCAACTCATCGTACATCTTACCGACTATCGCCTGCAGGTTGCCTTTGAACAAGCCGTTACCAAAAGCGATAAGCAGCAAGGCAAAGCAGGTAAATAGCAGCACCGCCCACCATGTGCTATCGCCATCGGTTTGACCAAACACAGGTACGGCTAAGGCAACATAGCCCAATGCCATGATGATAAGTCCCCACTGTATTGTCTTGTTATAGTTCTGTGTCTTATCGGCAATCAGACCGCCTACAAGGCTCAACACATAGATGCCGCAGTAGAAGACAGAGTAGATGACACCGGCTGTTGCATCCGATAGTCCGAACTTAGACACAAGGAACAGCAGCAGTACGGCATTCATGATATAATAGCCGAAACGCTCGCCCATGTTGGCGAGGGCTGCAGGGATTAACCCTTTGGGGTGACTCTTAAACATATATTATGCTTGATTATGCTTGATTATGCTTGATTATTGCTTGATAAACTGGAAGGTATCGTTCTGCACGAGCAGGATATAAGTGCCAGACGAGAAACCCGATACATCGACTGTGGTAGCGCCTTCGGTAAGTGTAGAGGTCTGCACCAGACGACCTGAGAGGTCATAGATACGAACATCTGAACCCTTTGCATTCACTATCGACAGTTGTCCAAGCGTTGGGTTAGGATAGATTGACACGCTCAACTCTTGTTGTGCATCATTGCTTGTACCAGGGGTTGGCATATCGGCAGTGGTATACTCTACATGCTGTACCTTGTCGAGGGCTTCTTGATAAAGTGCCAAGCCCAGCTGATCGATCACATAGATCGAGTCGCCGTGGTACACCACTTTGCCAATCGCAGCCAATGCTTCTTGTTTGGCATTACCGGTCAATGGTACTACTCGCAGCGACAGATCCGCTGCCATCACACTCGCTGCACTCAGCAAGAGACCCAAGAGAATCGTGTGTAATCTCATATTCATATTGTTTAGTTAGTTATTATTATCGTCTCTTTTGTGCTGCATTGTCCTTATGGTTTCCGCATAATAGGCCCAATAACACAGCACACAAAATTCCAACGGGCAAAGATAAAGCATTTTTTTGAAACCTGCAAATGGGGAGACAAAAGGCCGTTGCACTAACAGACCGCACTGCGTGCTAAGGGACATCGAACCGCTGCGCTAAAGGACTGATTAACACAAATACTGGGTCAGAAACGGTTATCAACGCATCAGCAAGTGACTTCTACAATTTACAAGGAACAAAGACATCATCTTATAAAGTATACTTTACAGAAATGGTGCAATCTTGTAAAGTATACTTTATAAGACAATAGGTATCGCTAGATTTATCCTATTAAATGGAACAAAATCAGGCTGTTTTATCCTATAAAATGAAACAAATTCTCGCTGATTTTACCTATAAAATGAAACAAAGTGCTGTGTAAATAATTAATCTCCTTATTATTGCGCAGTAGAAAAACTAGGAGTTCTAGATCGCCTCTGCGGGGCTGTTCTAGAAAAACTAGATATTCTAGATTATTGGTGTCCGGTAAACTTCCGAATCAGGTAAAAAAACTCTCTTATCCTCAGTAAATAAAGGGATGTGCCTCCAAAAAATGAAAG
>CAVJQD010000040.1:0-19233 GCA_963651555.1 uncultured Clostridium sp.
CATCTACTAAATAAAATTCCACAAATCATCTCAAAAGCAATTTTTAGAACATCCCTAATCAATATTCCTTAGATTTCGTCTTCGACTGCTGCTTGGGCGGCGGCTAAGCGTGCAATAGGAACACGGAAAGGTGAGCAAGATGCGTAGTTCATGCCTACACGAGCGCAGAACTTAACACTGCTTGGTTCACCACCATGCTCACCGCAGATACCGGTACGCAATCCTGGACGGACAGCACGACCTTTCTCGACTGCCATCTTGATGAGTTGTCCAACACCGTTTTGGTCGAGAACCTGGAATGGGTCAACCTTCAAGATCTTCTTCTCGAGGTAAGCAGGCAAGAACGATGCGATATCGTCTCGGCTATAACCGAAGGTCATCTGCGTCAAGTCGTTGGTACCGAAGCTGAAGTACTGAGCCTCAGTAGCGATACGGTCAGCCGTCAAAGCAGCACGAGGTGTCTCAATCATAGTACCAATCTCGAACTCAACTCTTGTGCCATACTCTTCGAATACCTCTTCTGCCACTTTGAGGATAACCTCTTTCTGTTGTTGTAACTCGTAGAGGATACCGATCAAAGGCACCATAATCTCAGGCATTGGGTTCTTGCCCTCTAACTTCAATTCGCATGCAGCCGACAAGATAGCGCGAGTCTGCATCATAGTGATTTCAGGGAAGGTAATACCGAGACGGCAACCACGGTGACCCAACATTGGGTTGTTCTCTGCCAACGAGTTGACGCGTTGCTTAATCTCCTCGATGCTTACGCCCATCTCTTGAGCCATAATCTCTTGGCCCTTTTGATCATGAGGAACAAACTCATGCAATGGTGGGTCGAGCAGACGGATGTTGACAGGGCAACCATCCATAGCCTCTAAAATACCCTTGAAGTCGGCCTTTTGATAAGGTAACAACTTAGCCAATGCTTTCTCGCGTCCTTCAGTGTCTTTAGCAAGAATCATCTCTCGCATAGCGACAATCTTCTTATCATCGAAGAACATGTGCTCAGTACGAGTAAGACCAATACCCTTAGCGCCAAAGGCACGAGCCACACGAGCATCGTGAGGTGTATCGGCATTGGTACGAACCTGTAGTTTCGTGTATTTATCGCACAAGTCCATCAAGTCTTTGAAGTCGCCTGAGAGTTCAGCAGCCTTAGTAGGCACTTCGCCTGCATATACTTGTCCGGTTGAACCATTTAGAGAGATATAATCGCCTTCTTTATAGGTGACACCTTCGATAGTGACGGTTTTGTTCTTATAGTTTACATTGATAGCACCTGCACCGGATACGCAGCATTTACCCATACCACGAGCGACTACGGCAGCGTGACTAGTCATACCACCACGAGCTGTTAGGATACCTTCTGCAGCTGACATACCAGCCAAGTCCTCAGGACTCGTTTCGATACGTACCATGATAACACGGTGACCATCGTTGTGCCAGTCTTGTGCATCGTCGGCATGGAAGACAATTTGTCCGCAAGCAGCACCAGGACTTGCAGGAAGACCTTGGGTGATGACTTTGGCTTTCTTCAAAGCGTCTTTATCGAAAACAGGGTGGAGTAGTTCATCCAACTTCTGTGGTTCGCAGCGAACAATAGCCTCTTTCTCTGAAATGACGCCTTCGCGTACAAGGTCCATAGCGATTTTCACCATAGCCGTACCCGTACGTTTACCATTACGAGTCTGCAAAAACCAGAGTTTGCCTTCTTGTACGGTGAACTCCATATCTTGCATATCCCGGTAGTGGTCTTCCAACTTCTGTTGAATAGTGTTCAGTTCTTGGAACAACTCAGGCATAGCCTCTTCCATACTTGGATATTTGGAAGCACGCTCTTCTTCGCTGATGCCTTGCAGTTTAGCCCAGCGGCGGCTGCCTTCGAGAGTAATCTGTTGAGGAGTACGGATACCAGCAACGACGTCTTCGCCTTGTGCATTAACAAGATACTCACCGTTGAAGATGTTCTCGCCTGTTGCAGCATCACGGCTGAAGCAAACGCCAGTAGCGGAAGTATCGCCCATATTACCGAATACCATAGCCATGACGCTTACGGCAGTTCCCCATTCGTCGGGTATACCTTCCATCTTACGATAGAGGATAGCGCGTTCGTTCATCCAGCTGCGAAATACGGCGCAGATAGCACCCCACAATTGCTCGATAGGGTCGGTTGGGAAGTCTTTACCTGTTTGCTCTTTGATAGCGGTTTTGAAGCGTGCTACCAAAAGTTTCAACTCATCTACATTGAGGTCTTTATCCAATTTAATGCCACGGATTGATTTTACCTCTTCGATGATAGCCTCGAACGGATCGATATCCTCTTTGTTGGCAGGTTTCATGCCGAGCACAACATCGCCGTACATCTGTACGAAACGGCGGTAGCTATCGTAAACGAAGTGAGGGTTCTTGGTTTTCTCGACCATGCCTTCGGCAACGGTGTCGTTGAGACCAAGGTTCAAGATGGTATCCATCATACCAGGCATTGAAGCGCGTGCACCCGAACGTACGCTGACAAGCAATGGGTTCTTGGGGTCGCCGAACTTGCAGTTCATCAAGCCCTCGATGTGTTTTACGGCAGCCAAGACATCGTCGTTGAGAAGTTCAACAATCTTCTCTTGACCCACTTGGTAATACTCGTTGCAGACATCGGTTGTGATAGTGAATCCTGGAGGTACTGGAACACCTACCAAGTTCATCTCGGCGCAGTTGGCGCCTTTACCGCCCAATTGCTCACGCATCTGTGCGTTTCCTTCGGCTTTTCCGTTACCGAAAGTGTAAACTCGTTTTTTGTTTTCCATTTTGGTGAAATGTGTGTTTATATTATTCTAATTTTTGTTCTTCAATAGGTTCGTCCATATCGGACTGTGCAATATTTTGATAGTGCTGCTCCATTTGTTGCTCGAGCGAGTCTTGCTCTTGCTGCCAAGTGGGGTCGTATTCATAAGCTTCTGGGGGACAACCATAACATGCCGTTATCGTAAAAGATATAGCCGTCAATGTACATAGACGAATGGCATGCTCTAAGATACGATTGTACTTAGTGCGTAGTTGTTGAATAAACCTCATGTCTGCTATTCTTGATTGGGGTTGCAAAGGTAAAGTTTTCTTTTCATATATACAATAGTTGAGCTTTTATTCGTGTAATGTATGCATGAAAAGTGCATATAGACGGCATCTATAGCAATTTTATTGGGGATATTGTTGTACCTTTGTATGCCTAATTTAGTGTTTTATGCTTTCTAATATAGATAAACAGGAGATACTTCGCCGTCGTACGTTTGCGATTATCTCACACCCCGATGCGGGTAAGACTACTCTGACAGAGAAACTGCTGCTTTATGGAGGTGCTATTCATGTGGCCGGTGCAGTGAAATCGAACAAGATACGCAAGACGGCAACTTCTGACTGGATGGAGATAGAGAAGCAACGTGGTATATCGGTTGCGACATCGGTAATGGGTTTCGACTATACGCCTACCTATCACAATGAGCTGCATCAAGCCTATCATATCAATATTCTTGATACGCCTGGTCACCAAGACTTTGCTGAAGATACTTTCCGTACTCTGACGGCCGTTGATTCGGTTATCATCGTTATCGATGCCGCCAAGGGTGTAGAGACGCAAACACGTCGACTGATGCAGGTATGCCGTATGCGCAAGACGCCAGTGATGGTGTTTATCAATAAGATGGACCGTGAAGGCAAAGACCCGTTCGACTTATTGGATGAGGTAGAGAGCGAACTCGGTATCCATGTTCGTCCTCTCTCATGGCCTATCAATAGCGGTCAGCGTTTCAAAGGCGTGTATAACATCTTTCAGCAGACGCTTGACCTTTATCAACCTGATAAGACGCATGTGACAGAGTCGCTTCGCTTTGATGATGTCAATGACCCACAGATAACCGAGTTGGTTGGAGAGAACGATGCCGCCAAGTTGCGTGAGGATATAGAGATGATTGCAGGCGTATATAACCCATTCTCGCAAGAGGAATATCTTGCAGGTGAGTTGGCACCGGTGTTCTTTGGTTCGGCGTTGAATACTTTCGGCGTAAAAGAGCTATTGGAGTGCTTTGTGCATATTGCTCCCTCGCCTCGTCCTGTGCAAGCCGAAGAGCGTGAAGTAGACCCGATGGAGGATAAGTTCACGGGTTTCTGCTTTAAGATTCATGCCAACATGGATCCTAATCACCGTTCTTGCATTGCTTTCTTCAAGATTTGCTCGGGTAAGTTTGAACGCAACACCTACTATAAGCATGTGCGTAAGAATCAACAGATGCGTTTCTCTTCGCCTACTTGCTTTATGGCGCAACGCAAAGAGACGGTTGATGAGGCTTATGCAGGCGATATAGTGGGTCTGCCTGATACGGGTAACTTCAAGATAGGCGATACGCTCACATCGGGCGAGAACCTGCACTTCAAGGGTCTTCCTTCTTTCTCGCCTGAGATGTTTAAGTATATTGAGAACGCAGACCCCATGAAACAGAAGCAACTCGATAAGGGTGTGAGTCAACTCATGGATGAAGGTGTGGCGCAGTTGTTTGTTAGCCAATTGAATGGTCGTAAGATTATCGGCACGGTTGGTCAACTGCAGTTTGAGGTTATCCAATATCGCTTGGAACATGAGTATCAAGCCAAGTGCCGTTGGGAGAGTCTGCAGATGTATAAGGCATGTTGGATTGAGTCGGACGATGAAGAGGAGTTGGAGACCTTTAAGAAACGTAAGGCGCAGTATATGGCAACAGACAAAGATGGTCGAGATGTGTTTATGGCAGACTCGGGCTATGTGCTACAGATGGCGCAGAATGATTATAAGCATATAAAGTTCCACTTTACGAGTGAGTTCTAACAATGAAACAGAAACTGTTGTTGTGGTTTAATCGCTGTTTGACTTTTATTGTGGCGGCATTAGGTTTTCAGTGCTGCACATCGTGTTTGTTAAAATATGGTGTGTCCTATACGGAACTGAAGGTACAGGGCAAGGTGACTGATACCCAAGAAAAGCCGTTAGACAATATGCAAGTGGTGGTTGACCGCTATTGGTATAACGACACCGTCTACACCAATGGAAAAGGTGAATATACCTCGTATGGTAAATATGTTGGTCAGGACAGTGTGAAGGTTGTGGTGAATGATACGGCAGGTGTGTACGCATCTGACAGTACGAAAGCAACGGTGGAATATGTATCGCAGAAAAGTCATTATGAGGCTACGGCTGATATGGAATTACAGAATAAATAACATCATATATGAAAAACCTTAAATTAAGACTTAGTCTCCTCAACTTCCTTGAGTTTGCAGTATGGGGAGCGTATTTAACCTCAATGGGAACTTACCTTGCAGGGCATGGACTTTCCACGCATATCGGTTGGTTCTATTCTATTCAAGGTATTGTCAGTCTGTTCATGCCTGCGTTGATGGGTATTGTGGCAGACCGTTGGATACCTGCACAGAAACTGCTGAGTATATGTCATGCTGTAGCGGGTTCGTTTATGATAGGTGCAGGTGTGTATGGTATCTTTGCCGGTGCTAACGTTCAGTTTGCTACGCTGTTTGTGTTGTACACTATCTCTGTAGCATTCTATATGCCGACATTGGCACTGAATAACTCTGTGGCTTTTACCGCATTAGAGGAGGCAGAAATGGATATTGAGACCGACTTCACACCGGTGCGTGTGTTCGGTACGGTGGGTTTTATCGTAACGATGTGGTTGGTAGACATTTGTGGTTTCCAACCTACGAGTCTGCAGTTTATCGTGAGTGGTGGACTGAGTATTGTAATGGCACTCTATGCGCTGACGATGCCGGCATGTCCTGTTGGCATTGTGGAAAGCCGATCCTTAGTAGAAGCACTCGGTTTGAAGGCTTTTGCAATGTTCAAACAGAAGAAAATGGCGATATTCTTCATATTCTCGATGCTGCTGGGTATGTGTCTGCAAATAACTAATAGTTACGCTAATCCGTTTATTACTAGTTTTGGTGCGATAGAGAAGTTTGCAGGTACTTTTGGTGTACAGCATGCTAATATCCTTATCTCTATCTCGCAGATATGCGAGGCGCTGTGTATATTGGCAATCCCATTTTTCCTAAAGCATTGTGGTATTAAGAATGTGATGTTGATGGCGATGATTGCATGGGTACTGCGTTTCGGACTGTTTGGATTGGGCAACCCAGGCTTCCCTGGTGTGCTGCTGTTCGTGCTTAGTTGTATCGTATACGGTTTCGCCTTCGACTTCTTCAATATCTCGGGCGGTATGTATGTAGACCAAGAAGTTGATATATCTGAGCGCTCGAGTGCGCAGGGCTTGTTTATGATGATGACCAATGGATTGGGGGCTACGATAGGTACTCTCTCGGCTCAGGCTATTGTTAATCACTTTGTCTATAACGAAGCCGTCGAGGCTCAAGGTGCTATGGCAGTATGGCATGGATGGCAGGCAAGTTGGTTTATCTTTGCAGGCTTTGCTTTGGTCGTAGCTATAGCATTCTGGATTATCTTCCCGAATACAGAGCATACTGACGAAGATACGAAGAATACGATATAGACGAAGCAGACGATGCTATAGAGGCAGACGATATGGTCGATGCAGACAATACCATCGAGGAGTTGCAATAATTCACATATATAAAGAAGGGTGGGGATTACGGTTAGTCTCCACCCTTCTAGTTTATTGTTATCCGATTAGTTATCCAATTACTTGTAAAGGAATCGGCGAATGCTGCGTTTTGGTGTTTTCTCAAACTCCTCTTTCACTAGTTCGCATTCGGCAATCTTGGCATAAACCGGTAACTGCTTATTCACTTTCTCGATGTTCTCGTCCATGAGTTGCTTCAAGGTCTTGCCGTTCAACTCGGGCTTGCCTTCGAGCGAGTAGTCGGGATAGATGAGTGCCACAATCTTGCTATTGCGTCCAACGACAACCGATTCGACTACACCTTGGCAGTTATTCAACTTATCCTCCAGTTCTTCGGGATAGACATTCTGTCCGTTAGACGAGAGAATCATGGCTTTGCTGCGTCCCTTGATAAAGAGGTGTCCTTCTTTGTCGATAGTACCGAGGTCGCCCGTGTGCAGCCAACCTTCGCTATCTAAGGCCGCCTTTGTAGCCTCTTCGTTCTTGTAGTACCCCATCATCAAGTGATCGCCACGGAAGAGTATCTCGCCAACCTCATGCTCGGGGTCTTTCGAGTCGATACGCAGTTCGCAGCGGTCAACTACCTTGCCGCAGCAACCTTGTACCTCGTCGTACCAATGGTCGTAGCAGATAAGAGGACCAGCCTCGGTCATGCCATAACCGACTACAAACGGGAACTTAATGCGGCGGAAGACCTTCTCTACTTGTGCATTGATAGGTGCGCCACCGGTAATCAGCCATATCAGATTACCTCCGAAGGCCTGCATAAGTTGGTTATATATCTTCTTCTCAACTATTTTGCAGAGTCCTGGGGTGTTCCAAAGGAACTTAACAACCGGTTTCTCGAGTGCAGGGAATATCTTTGCTTTGAAGATTTTCTCCAGTACCAAAGGCACTGTCAGAATCATGTACGGTTTGGTCTCGGAATATGCACGCAGCAGTACGGTTGGAGATGGTGTCTTGCTGAGGAAGTATACATGGCAGCCTCCTGCTACTTGGTAGAGGAACTCGATGGTCATACCAAACATGTGAGCGAGCGGAAGCATACATACCTCGGTCCAACCTGCATGATTGGGGATAGTCTCTTGCGAGTAGTGTACATTAGCAGAGATGGCACGATAGGACAACATCACGCCTTTTGGTGCGCTTGTGGTACCTGAGGTGTAGTTGATAATCATCAGGTCGTCCATGTTGTCGGTAGGCAGTGCTACATCTTCTTTGGTGAACCCGTTCGGGTACTTCTCAGCAAAGAGTAGGTCTTGCTTCTCGTATGCCTCTTCCTGTTGCTTTGTCTTTGCATAGCGAAGCTCAAAGTCGTTGGTAGAAATCGCCAAAACGATGTTGGGTAGGTTATCGATACTAATCTTGTTCCAAACGCTCTCGCCAACAAAGATGGCTTTGGCATCGGAGTGGTTGATCAGTTTCTCAATGTCACTTCCGACAAAGGCATCCATGATTGATACGATGACGCCTTCGTTGGCAGCAATGCTGAGAAAGGATATGGCCCAATTGGCGCAGTTCTTACTGCAGATGACAATCTTGTCACCTCGTTGTAGTCCTGCCTCGCGCAGCAATAACTGTAAACGGACCATCTTCTCTGCCATCTGTCCGAAGGTGTAGTTTTTCTCGCCATCGTAGTCGGTGAGAGCAGGTTCGTTCCAGTTCTGCGGTATGCGCTCGTTGAAGTACTCAAAGAAGTGCTTCACGGGTGTAAACTCTTTCTTTTCCATAATTACGTAGTTGCGTAGTTGCGTTTTAATTCGAAGCAGCCTTGAAGGTGCGTGAAACGACTACATTGGAGTTCTCACTACTTACTTGTTTCAGTACAACGGTGGTCTCGCTGAGGTCGTAGAGTGAACCATAGTTAGACTGTGCTTCGAACTCGTCCATAGCCTTGTTGACAGCAGCCGCCATCTTCTTGTTCATCTTTTTGCGTGAACCGTTGATGATGAAAGTGGTAGAACCCGATTGTTGTTGAGCACCTGCATTGATGAGGGCTGTGCAGATCTTGTCCTCTGCACCACTGGCTTTGTACGACATGTATGATGCCGTAGAAGTCTCTTCCGAGACACCCAGATCGTACATCTGGTCACCTGTTACATCGTTGTTGTTACAACCTGTGAAAGCAATCATGCTAAGGCAGCACATAGCCGCCATGAATAAAGTCTTTTTCATCTTTTTATGTTGTTTGCGTTGTTTACATAGTTTTCGTTATTTGGTGAGAGCAGCGATGGCTTCTTCGATACTAGCAATACGTGCTTCGGCATCGGCTTTCTTCTTGCGCTCGAGTTCTACCACCTCAGGCTTGGCATTCCGAACGAATCGCTCGTTGCCCAGTTTCTTCATCACATTGCTGAGGAAGCCTTGTTGATATGCTAAGTCGGCCTGCAGTTTCTTCAGTTCTTCCTCTACATTGATGTGTGCCTCAAGCGGGATAGCGTACTCAATAGCACCTGCTAAGAAGGAGGCTGAACTACCATCTTTCTGCGCTACATAGTCGATAGCGGATAGGTTACCAAGTTTGCGAAGAACCTCTTCCTCGCTGTCGGAGAAGTGCTTCTCGGACACTACTTGCAGTGTGAGTGCATCTTTCTGTGCAATATTACGTTGCAGACGAATGGTTCGTATGCCGGAGATGACCTCTTTCAGGTTCTCCATCTCGGAAAGCAAGGTGTATTCTGCACCGGAGTAGTCACGCAACTTAGACACCATGATACTCTCGCCAGGTTTGCGCTCGGTGATGTTCTGCCACAACTCTTCTGTGATGAACGGCATGAACGGATGGAGCAGTTGCAAGAGTTGCTCAAAGAAACTAAGCGTCTGCTTGTAGGTGAGACTGTCGATAGGTTGTCCGTAAGCGGGTTTAATCATCTCCAAGTACCACGAAGAGAACTCGTCCCAGAACAGTTTGTAGATAGCCATGAGGGCTTCTGACAGACGGTATTTGCTGAAGAGGTCTTTGACGGTGTTGGCTGTAGAAGACAGAACCGAGGCAAACCATTGAGTAGCAAAGGCTGCATACTTTGGTTGCTCTTTGTCGGCTACCTCCCAACCCTTTACCAGTCGGAAGCAGTTCCATATCTTGTTATTGAAGTTACGACCTTGCTCGCACAGACTCTCGTCGAAGAGGATATCGTTACCCGCAGGCGCACAGAGCATCATACCCATACGCACACCATCGGCACCGAAACGCTCGATGAGGTCGAGTGGGTCAGGACTGTTACCGAGTGACTTCGACATCTTACGCCCTTGTTTATCGCGCACGATACCTGTGAAATAGACATGATGGAACGGCATCTTGCCCATGTATTCGTAACCCGCCATTATCATTCGGGCAACCCAAAAGAAGATGATATCCGGTCCCGTAACGAGGTCAGCCGTTGGGTAGTAATACTGTATCTCTTTGTTGTTCGGGTCTTCAATGCCGTTGAATAGACTGATAGGCCAGAGCCACGAGGAGAACCAAGTGTCCAAGGCACCTTCATCTTGCACAAGCGTCTCCCCACCGAGACCCATCTCTGCGGCTTTCTGCTGGGCTTTCTCTGCGGTCTCAGCCACGATAATCTTGTCCTCGGGATAGGCTTCAGCACCTGTCTGAGCAAGGATAGACTGCACATAGTAGGCAGGAATACGGTGTCCCCACCAGAGTTGGCGTGAGATGCACCAGTCTTTGATATTCTCCAACCAGTTGCGGTAGGTGTTCTTATATTTAGTAGGGTAGAAGACAATATCGTCGTTCATGACCGGCGGCAGAGCAATGTCTGCAAAGTGCTGCATACGGATGAACCATTGTAGACTCAACCGTGGCTCAATAGGCACATTGGTGCGCTCGGAGTAACCCACTTTATTATCGTAGTCCTCTATCTTCTCCATCAGTCCTGCGGCTTGCAGGTCGGCGGAAATCTGCTTACGGCAGTCGAAACGGTCCATGCCAACATACATACCTGCAGCCTCACTGATATGGGCATCCGGCGTGAATATTTCGATGGCTTCGAGGTTGTATTTCTGACCTAAGGCGTAGTCGTTGACATCGTGCGCAGGCGTCACTTTCAGGCAGCCGGTACCGAAACCAATCTCTACATAACGGTCCTCAATGATAGGTATCTCACGACCAACGAGTGGCACGATGACGTGCTTGCCGCGCAACCAATGGTTCTTCTCATCTTTTGGGTTGATACAAACAGCCACATCGCCCATGATCGTCTCGGGACGCGTGGTAGCCACAACGGCGTAGTAACCATTCTCGTCTTTGTGTACGAGGTCGCCTTCGTGGATATCGCTCTCACTGACAGGTTCTACGACACGATACTTGAGGTAGAACAAATGACTATGCTCATCGTGATAGATGACCTCCTCGTCTGAGAGAGCCGTCTGACGCTCTGGGTCCCAGTTGACCATACGCAGACCCCGATAGATGAGTCCTTTGTTATATAGGTCGCAGAAGACGGATATCACGGCTTTGGAACGGGTCTCGTCCATGGTGAACGAGGTGCGGTCCCAGTCGCAAGAACAACCAAGTTTGCGCAACTGTTTAAGGATGATACCTCCGTGTTCCTCGGTCCATGCCCATGCGTGCTCCAAGAACTGCTCACGCGTCAGGTCCGTCTTATTGATACCTTGCTCTTTGAGTCGCTTGATGACTTTCGCCTCGGTGGCAATAGAAGCGTGGTCGGTACCTGGTACCCAACAAGCATTCTTGCCTTCCAAACGAGCCCGACGAACAAGGATATCTTGTATCGTCTCGTTCAGCACGTGCCCCATGTGGAGTACGCCCGTAACGTTTGGTGGTGGGATAACGACAGTATATGGCTGCCGACCGTCCGGTTCGCTGTGAAAGAGTTTGTTGTCTTGCCAGTATTGATACCAGCGTGCTTCAATGTCTGTTGGGTTGTATTTCGATTCCATGTCTTTGAAAAAGTAACATTGTTGTGATACAAATATTGTGCCTATCTAAATAAGCGTGCAAAGTTACGACTTTTTCTTGTATCCCACAAGTACCTTGTAGAACATGGGGTAAGTTAGAGCTTTTGCATGAAGTGGTCGATGTTGACGCAGAAGCGCTCGTGGATAGCCTTGGCGATGCAGATGCCTTTGGCATTGTAAGCTTCGATAGAGAAGGTATATTTGCGTCCTTCCTGTGCGGTGAGCGTGGCAGTGCAGGTGATGTCTTCGCCTACAGCCGAGGCCTTGAGGTGCTGAATATCCATCCTTGTGCCGACGGTGGTGTAGCCGTCTTCAAGTCCCAAGGTGTCAATGAGTTGGCAAGCCGTGTTCTCCATGAAAGCGACTAAGGCAGGGGTAGCATAAACGGGTAAAGAACCAGAGCCCATCTCTTGAGCCGTGGCAGAGTGGGTAACGGTGGTCGATTGCGTGAAAGTGTGCATTGAACGTATGTTAATTAAGGTACACAGGGGTACACTATTACACTATTATTGTAAACTCTTAGTCCTCACGTCGCCAAATGCCCGACCAGGTCTTTCACATCCGTTGATGTGACCTGCGTCTTTACTGCAGAATAAGCAGCAACCGTAGTCTGTGTAGTTGTCAAGGAAGTCGTGCTTACCGTCTGTCCTTCAGCCACTTGCTCCTGTTTTGCCTGCGCGTTTATCTGTTGCGCCAACTGGGCAATAACGAATCCTCGCAAGGTTGAATAACGTTTATTAGACGAACTTGGATGCTTACGAAAATAGTCCTTGTGCTTTTGAAATTGCTTCTGCCACGCTGCCTTCTGCACAGGGTCTGAAAGAACTGTTTTAGATTGATTGACAGCATCTTTGAACGCATTGATAGTCCTTTGCCTTTGAGGTGCTACCGGACCTTTGTACGGATGCTCAATGATATACGCCTGCGTCCTTCCGTTGCGTGTACGAAGTACAATATTACTGCTGCATGATAAGCGACCCGAGATGTTCGCTATTGGAGGAAGAAAAGTTACTTTAGCCATAAATGTAGAGTTAAACGGTTAACTATGCCGCAAAGGTACAGACTCTTTCTCAAATCCGCAAGCCCTGACATACATTTTTTCGTGCCGACACCCCAAAATCTACCTCGATTCAGCCCAAAATTCATCTCAAATTTGTCTCAAATTCATCTCAAATTCATCTCAAATTTGTCTCGAACTTGCCCCGAGGTAGTCTGCGGCATCCGACGAACAAAATACAGTCCAAACACGGTTGATACACGGTTCATACACTGTCCTTTGTAATGGTTGTATAATACTTTCATAGGGCTTTCTCCGCACCTCAAACCCACCTTTTTACTATCCAAAACAAAAATCCGTCAACGTCTTTATATACGAGGTATGCTCCAACGGCAAAACGGTCAACCATGAACCTAAAAATTTGCCCTCTTGTGTATATGAAAATAAAAGCGTACTTTTGCAAGTCAGTTCGGTAGGGTATATTTTTGCCGGACGAAGATTGGTTAAGAAATTTGTAATCAAAACAATATGAAGGTATATGTATTTCCTGGTCAAGGCGCACAGTTTGTAGGTATGGGTAAGGACCTGTACGACGCCTCGCCAGTAGCGAAAGAGATGTTTGAGAAAGCCAATAAGGTATTAGGCTTCCGTATCACGGATGTGATGTTTGAAGGTACAGCAGAAGACTTGCGCGAGACCAAAGTGACTCAGCCGGCAGTGTTCTTGCATTCCGTTATTGCCGAGAAGGTGAATGCGACAGAGAAACCCAACATGGTGGCAGGTCACTCATTGGGTGAGTACAGCGCCTTGGTAGCATGCGGTGCGTTGACGTTTGAAGATGCGCTGCGACTGGTGTCGAAGCGTGCAATGGCTATGCAGAAAGCGTGCGAATTGCAGCCATCGACTATGGCAGCCATCATCGGGTTGGCAGACGATATCGTCGATGAGACATGCGAACACATCAAGGAAGAGACCGTTGTGGCAGCCAACTATAACTGCCCTGGGCAGATTGTTATCTCGGGCACTATCGCAGGTGTCGATATCGCATGCGAGAAACTCAAGGAACTGGGTGCTAAGCGAGCCATCAAACTGAGCGTAGGTGGTGCTTTCCATTCACCATTGATGCAACCTGCAGCCGATGAACTGAAGGCGGCTATTGTAGCAACCGAGTTCAATGTACCGTTCTGCCCTATCTATCAGAACGTTAATGCATATCCGCAGACCAATCCTGATTTGATTAAGCAGAACTTGATAGCGCAGTTGATGTCGCCGGTACATTGGACGCAGACGGTGCGTAACATGATACTCGATGGCGCAACAGAGTTCGTTGAATATGGTCCTGGCGATGTGCTGAAGGGGCTTATTCGCAAGATTGACTCAAGTGTAACAGTAAGTTAATTTATAGCCTTATGTATAGAACAAACACATGTGGAGAGCTTCGTCTGCAAGATGCAGGTCGTGAGGTTACTCTGGCAGGGTGGGTACAACGTATCCGCAAGATGGGTGGTATGACCTTTATCGATCTGCGTGACCGATATGGCATCACTCAGTTGGCGTTCAACCAAGAGTCGAATGCCGAGATATTTGAACAAGTCAACCGTCTGGGACGTGAGTATGTGCTGCAAGTGAAAGGCGTGGTAAAAGAGCGTTTCTCAAAGAACATGCAACTGCCAACGGGCGAGATAGAGATAGAGGTATCGGAGTTGAAGGTGCTCAATGCAGCCGTTACTCCTCCTTTTACTATCGAGGATGAGACCGACGGAGGCGATGACCTTCGCATGAAATACCGTTATCTCGACCTTCGTCGTACTTGCGTGCGTAAGAACTTGGAACTGCGTCATAAGATGGCTTTTGAGGTACGCCGTTACCTCGATGAGCAAGGGTTCTTGGAAGTGGAGACGCCTGTATTGGTCAACTCTACGCCCGAGGGAGCGCGTGACTTCGTGGTGCCGTCTCGTATGAACCCAGGTCAGTTCTATGCATTACCTCAGAGCCCACAGATACTCAAGCAGTTGCTTATGGTGAGTGGTTTCGACCGCTATTTCCAAATTGTGAAGTGTTTCCGTGATGAGGACCTGCGTGCAGACCGTCAGCCTGAGTTTACGCAGATCGACTGCGAGATGTCGTTCGTGGAGCAAGAGGATATACTCAACATGTTTGAGGGTATGGCTCGTCACCTCTTTAAGGCAATCAAGGGCATTGACCTGCCTAAACTGCCTCGTATGACGTGGGCAGACGCAATGAAGTATTACGGTTCGGACAAGCCTGATACTCGTTTCGATATGCGTTTTGTGGAACTTGATATGCTGAAGGGCTATGGCTTCTCCGTATTCGATAGTGCGGCTTATATAGGTGGTATCTGCGCTAAGGGTGCAGCATCGTACACACGCAAGCAGATTGATGGACTGACTGAGTTTGTTCGTCGTCCACAGATTGGTGCGAAGGGTCTTGTGTATGCCCGTATTGAAGCCGATGGAACGGTTAAGTCGAGTGTGGATAAGTTCTACAATCAAGAGGTGCTGCAAGAGATGAAGAAAGCCTTTGCGGCTGAACCTGGCGACTTGATACTTATCTTGAGTGGCGACGATGCCATGAAAACGCGTAAGCAACTCAGCGAACTGCGTCTTGAGATGGGTAACCAACTGGGTCTGCGCGATAAGAACAAGTACAGTTGCTTGTGGGTTATCGACTTCCCAATGTACGAGTGGAGCGACGAAGAGAACCGTCTGATGGCAATGCACCATCCATTCACTGCCCCTAAGCCTGAGGATATCCCATTGCTTGATACCGACCCAGCCAGTGTGCGTGCTAATGCTTACGACATGGTTATCAATGGCGTAGAAGTAGGTGGCGGTAGTATCCGTATCCACGATGCGGCTTTGCAAGAGAAAGTGTTTGAGATATTGGGCTTCACACCTGAGAAAGCGCAACAGAAGTTTGGCTTCTTGATGAATGCGTTTAAGTACGGAGCACCACCTCACGGAGGATTGGCTTATGGCTTAGACCGCTTGGTATCTATCTTCGCGGGACTCGATTCAATACGCGACTGTATTGCCTTCCCGAAGAATAACCAAGGTCGTGATGTGATGTTAGGCGCGCCTGGTATCATCGACCAAAGCCAATTAGACGAACTGGAACTCATCGTTAAGAAGAGTGAATAATAAACATTGACAAGTGGTTGCTTCCCTGCGGAAACAACCACTTGCTAATAATATGATTTATGGCAGACGATAAGAAAATCATCTTTTCCATGGTGGGCGTGAGCAAGAGCTTCAACCCACAAAAACGAGTACTGAACAACATCTACCTCTCTTTCTACTACGGAGCGAAGATTGGTATCATTGGTCTCAATGGTACGGGTAAGTCGACGCTGATGAAGATTATCGCCGGTGTAGAGAAGAACTACGAGGGAGAGGTCGTCTTCTCACCTGGCTACACGGTAGGTTACTTGGAGCAAGACCCTAAACTTGATCCAAGTAAGACTGTGCGAGAGTGTGTTCAAGAGGGTGTGCAGCCTATTATGGACATGCTGCGTGAGTACGATGAGATAAATGCTGCTTTTGCTGAACCGGATGCTGACTTCGATAAGTTGTTGGCACGCCAAGCCGAGTTGCAAGATAAGTTGGACAGTAGCGATGCATGGAATATCGACCAGAAATTGGACCGTGCAATGGATGCGCTGCGTTGCCCTGCAGACGATGCAGAGGTGAAGAACCTCTCGGGAGGTGAGCGTCGTCGTGTAGCACTGTGTCGTCTGCTCTTACAACAACCTGATATCTTGCTTCTTGACGAGCCTACCAACCACTTGGATGCAGAGTCTATCGATTGGTTGGAGCAGCACTTGCAGCAATATGCGGGTACGGTAATCTGCATCACGCACGATAGGTATTTCCTCGACCATGTGGCAGGATGGATACTGGAGTTGGACCGTGGCGAAGGTATACCTTGGAAGGGTAACTACACCTCATGGTTGGAGCAGAAGACGACTCGTATGGCGCAAGAGGAGAAGCAAGCAAGCAAACGCCGTAAGACGCTTGAGCGAGAGTTGGAGTGGGTACACATGGCACCGAAAGCCCGTCAAGCAAAAGGTAAGGCTCGTTTGGCGGCGTACGATAGGATGCTCAATGAGGAACAGAAAGAGCGTGAGGAAAAGTTGGAGATATTCATCCCGAACGGACCTCGTTTGGGTAATAAAGTCATCAATGCTGAGGGTGTTGCCAAGGCTTTTGGTGAGAAAGTGCTGTTTGAGGACCTCAACTTCATGTTGCCGCCTAATGGTATCGTGGGTGTGATTGGTCCTAACGGTGCAGGTAAGACGACTCTCTTCCGCATGATAATGGGTATGGAGAAGGCAGATAAAGGTACATTCTCGGTGGGTGAGACCGTGAAGGTAGGGTATGTCGACCAGATACACTCGAATATAGACCCTGAGAAGACGGTGTTTGAGACCATTGCTAATGGCACGGAGTATATCCGTGTGGGCGGCAGAGAAGTCAATGCACGTGCCTATCTAAGTCGTTTCAACTTCACAGGCGCTGACCAAGAGAAAAAATGTGGAGTATTGTCGGGTGGAGAACGAAACCGTCTGCACTTGGCGTTGACGCTTAAGAGTGAGGCAAATGTGCTACTGCTCGATGAGCCTACCAACGATATCGATGTCAATACATTACGTGCCTTAGAGGAAGGACTTGAGAACTTTGCAGGCTGTGCAGTAGTCATCTCGCACGACCGTTGGTTCCTTGACCGTATATGTACGCATATCCTTGCCTTTGAAGGCGACTCGAAAGTGTTCTGGTTCGAAGGCGATTATTCCGATTATGAAGCCAATAAGAAGATGCGTCTCGGTGAAGATGCACTCACACCGAAACGAATACATTATAAGAAACTGATGGAGTAGGGAATGGATTTCACTTTATCTAAATACCATGAACTGATTCAAGCATTCCTTGACTCAGGCTATACTATCCTCACTTTTGAGGAATACTGCACCTTGTCTATCATGCCCGATAAGTATGTTATCTTGCGGCATGATATCGATAAGCAACCCAAACAAGCATTGCGAGTGGCGCAGTTGGAGCACCAGATGGGTGTTCGTGCTACTTACTATTTTCGTATTGTTAAGCCCAGTTTTGTACCCGATATTATTCGTGCCATCTCAGCATTAGGTATGGAGATTGGCTATCATTACGAGGATATGTCACTATGTAAAGGCGATGCGGATACTGCGAAGAAGCACTTTAAAGAGAACCTTGCCACTCTTCGCAGTCTTGCCCCTATACGAACAATCTGTATGCATGGAGCGCCGATGTGTCATATAGATAACAAGTCATTGTGGCAATATGCTGATTATCATGATTATGGTATTATTGGTGAACCTTATTTTGAAACGGATTTTGCTTTGGTCTTTTATCTGACCGATACAGGGCGTCGTTGGGACGGTTCTCGCTTTTCGTTTGTGGATAAAATACCGATGCAGCAGGCACGTTGGGAGAGAAATGGCTGGGTTTATCATACTACGGATGATATTTTGAAGGCTTTGCACGAAAGTTCTTTCCCAGTACAAGTGCTTATCACGACTCACCCACAGCGTTGGCATAATGAACCGCTTGCTTGGCTCTACGAGTACCTAAGGCAAAATATTGTCAATGTGGTAAAACATATACTATTCCACTAACGTACAACCACCAACGTGTAACCCATAACGTGCAACCCATAAACGTAAAACCACCAACGTGTAACCACAAACCTAATAACAATGTCAATCATTTCCAAGTTATTCGACTTACTGTTACGTCGTCCTTCGTCTAAGACAACATTGGTAGATTCCTTTCTGGACGAATGTGAATTTGTCATTGAAAACGCTCAGAACCCCGATGGCGAGGAAGACATCGAGGACTACGGCGGTGTCGATTCAATCGTTGAGTATGAGGAAGAACTTGACAAAGAACTCGATGAGATAGATGCCGAGTATGACGACGATGAGATAGATGCCGATGAGTTAGACAACAACCTCGATGAAGACGCCAACCTCGACAACGACTTAGACGACCTCTATCCCGACAATTACCCCGACGACTCCTCCTATGACAGCAGCGACTACGGCGGGTATGATGACTATGGGTATTAGACTGCGGTTGGCTATCTAAGTCTTATGATGGATGTAGTAGTCTTTTACAACGCCAAAATTGTATGATACACTTTTTCAATAAAAGTAGTATAGTCATTGAGTATAATTGAACCACCAAAGTCCTCATACGTTTCCTCGGAGAGGACAATAGGTTGTTTACATTGTCTATAATAACGCATATACTCTTCTGATGTCTTGTTAAGCAAGTTGTCATTGTTAGGGACATGGACGACATAGAGAAGAGTCTTGTTTGGTGTATGCATATACATATCTATATTGTCTTTGGATAGCGCAACATATTTTGCAGCATTATGTGCTGTAAAGTGCTCCCATTTTGATATCCTTTTTGTATCTTTCTTGTAATACGGCAAGCGGTCAAGAATAATGAACACTTGAAAATACGGACATTTATTGGCACGAATATTAGCGGTTTCTCCTAACATGTTCTCAAAGTAATTGTTGGAGTTCTGTGAGTAGTTCTGCATAACAAACTTTACTGCAATACCTGCAACCGCCTTGCGTTTCTTAGTCTTTTTATCCGTATGGTATATTGT
>CAVJQD010000041.1:0-19127 GCA_963651555.1 uncultured Clostridium sp.
ACATAATACAACACTTCCGGATACATCAACGCATCGTCCGCCGTGTGTTTCATACACGGATAACGCAACCACTGATACACTACATCGTCTCGGTAATGCTCCTCTACAAACGCTCTCTGAGCGCTCTCTAATCTATATTTCATAATGCTTTCTATTTATTTTCCCACAAAAGTACTACTTTTTCCCCATCTGAACAAGTCTAATTTGCATATCCCACCAAAAAACTATAACTTTGCAGCCTATTTTCATACAGGCTGCATGAATACCACCAAGGTCGCATATCTCTTAGGCTCTCTAAACCGGGGCGGAACGGAAACGCTCCTCCTCGATGTCTTCCGTAATGCGCCTTCCTCCAACTTCCCATTCATCGGCATACATCGTAAGAACGGTACCCTACAAGCCGACTTCCAAGCCACATCCGTCCCCCTCTTCTGCTGCGCACCACGACCCTTCCGCTTCATTACCTATCTCGTCCGACTGCGACACCTCCTCCGCTCACAAGACGTCACCATAGCGCATGCGCAGCAATACATCGACGCCATATATGCGCGACTCGCCACTGTCGGAACCAACATCCGAGTGATACAGACCTTTCATGGCTTCGATACCGACTGCTCTCGCACACAACGCTGCCTCATACGACTCAGCATGCGACTCTCACACACCGTCTGCTTTGTGAGCAACGCACAACGAAACTATTACATCCAACAATACCCCCTCCTCTGTCGCAAAAACACACATGTCATCTACAACGGCATCGACTTCTCCAAACTCGATACCAACGACGACCCTAATCCCGCTCTCCCGCAAAAAATCAACCCCGCTAAGCGGGGTATGAAATTGGCAATGGTCGGGAATTTTGTGAGCGGACGCTCACAAAATTCCCTGTTACAATTTCTACTACGACTCCACAACGACAACCGTCCCTTCGACTTCTATTTTGTGGGCAAGCGCAATGCCTCCGAGCCATGGCGATACGACGACTGCCTCGCCTTCTGCCAACAACATCAACTCGACGAAGTACACTTCCTCGGTAGTCGAAGCGATGTCCCCGCTATCCTACACCAACTGGATGCCTTCCTCTATGCTACCGACCACGATACTTTCGGCATCGCCGTCGTAGAGGCCATCGCCGCCGGACTGACAGTCTTCGTTAACGACCACGAAGTGATGAAAGAAGTTACCAACAACGGATCTTGGGCTGTGCTATACCACACCAACGACACCAACGACCTCTATGCGCACTTCCTCCGTTTCGTCGACAACCAACATGCCTACCGCCAACAAGCCGAACGCAATGCTCGTGCTATACGGGACTATTACAGCATCAGCAATCATCTCAACCAACTCCGCCAACTCTACGCAGAACAATAACACATGTCCCTGTTTAATACCAACATACAGCCGCTCACCTATATACCAAAGTCCATCACCAATACGGCGATGCTCACCTACATCCTCGCACTCGTCGCCTGCAACGTCCTATTCGGTCAATATCCACTACCTATCCAGTATTGGGCTTTCGGTATCGTAGAGGTGTGCGTATTCTTTTACTTCGCCAACGACCTCTCAAAGCAGTGGCACAACATCTCACCACGACAATTCTCCAAGAAAGTATTCTGGACCGCACTTGCCCTGCGTGTCGCCTTTGTCATCTTCACTTATTGGCTCTATAACCAACAAACAGGAACACCATTTTCTGTGGGAGCCGCCGATGAGTTGTACTATAATGAAGCGGCACGATACGTATCCTACTTACTACGAGAAGGACAGTTCGACATATATACTAAACTACAAGCCTACGGCGACGCCGCTTTCTCCGACATGGGATACCCCATCTACCTCGGTATCGTCTACTTCCTATCAGGCGACAGCATCCTTGTCGCACGACTCGTAAAAGCAATATGGGGGGCATGGACCGCCGTTCTTATCTACAAGTTGGCTATGCGCAACTTCGGCGACCATACGGGACGCATCGCTGCCATTCTCTGCGTACTCTTGCCGAACCTCATTTACTACTGCAGTTTTCAACTCAAAGAGGTCGAAATGGTCTTCCTCGCTACGCTTTTCGCCGAACGTGCCGACTATGTACTGCAAAAAGGCAAACTCGTATTCTGGCAAGTAGCACTCCTCATGCTCCTCGCTGCCTATATGTTTATGATTAGAACCGCCCTCGGGGCCGTCCTCGTACTCGCTTTCATGGTAACACTATTGTTGAGCAGTACACGAGTGGTATCCTGGGGAAAGCGTATACTTCTGATTCTGGCTGCCGGCATATTCATCGGCGTCATTCTGCTCAACAACACCGCTATCACACAAGATGTACGCTCTATGGCTGAGACCGGCGCATCCGAGCAGAAAGGCAACATGGAGTGGCGCTCCACACGGGAAGGAAAACACGGACGCAATCAGTCCTTCGCTAAGTATGCGGGAGCCGCCGTATTCGCACCCATGATATTCACGATTCCATTCCCTACCATGACCGACACCCCGGGACAGGAAAACCAAAAGATGATACACGGTGGTAACTTCTGCAAGAACATCACCTCCTTCTTTACTATATTAGCCCTCTTTATCTTGCTCTTTACAGGCGACTGGCGCCGACATGTCTTGCCCATATCGCTTTTGTGCGGCTACCTCGTCGTACTCGCATTCTCTAACTTCGCCCAGTCTGAGAGATTCCACCAACCTACGCTACCCTTCGCCATGATGTTCGCCGCCTATGCGATATCCTATATGAACAACCCCGCATATAAACGATGGTTCAAGATATGGTGCGCCGTCATGTTCGTAGCAGCCCTCGCTTGGAACTGGTTCAAACTAGCAGGTCGTGGCATGATCTAAACGCCAACTACGCAAACAACATAAACAACGAAAACTACGTAAACAACATAAAACATGAAATCCGCCTTAATAACTGGTATCACGGGCCAAGATGGCTCCTACCTAAGTGAGTTCTTACTGTCCAAAGGATACGAAGTACATGGTATCATCCGCCGCAGTTCCGTCGACTATCGAGAACGAATAGCCCACCTTGAGGGTACGCCACATTTTCACCTCCACTACGGCGACCTCTCCGACTCGATGGGCTTGATCCAAGTAATCAGCCAAGTACGACCAGACGAGATATACAATCTCGCCGCCCAATCGCATGTGCAGGTCAGTTTCGACTCCCCCGAATATACCGCTAACATCGACGCTACCGGCGTCCTGCGTATCTTGGAGGCCGTCCGTGCCTGCGGACTGACGGATACCTGCCGCATCTATCAAGCGTCCACATCCGAACTCTATGGAAAAGTGGAGCAGGTACCTCAGAACGAGAACACACCTTTCCACCCGTATAGTCCCTACGCCGTCGCTAAACTCTACGGCTACTGGATCGTACGCGAATATCGAGAGGCGTACCACATGTTCTGCTGCTCAGGAATACTATTCAACCACGAATCCGAACGACGTGGAGAGACCTTCGTCACCCGTAAGATAACCCTCGCTGCGGCGCGCATCGCCCAAGGCAAACAAGACTGTCTCTACTTAGGCAATCTATCCTCCTTGCGAGATTGGGGCTACGCCAAAGATTACGTCGAATGTATGTGGCTGATTCTCCAACACGCAACACCGGAGGACTTCGTAATCGCCACCGGAGTACAACACTCCGTCCGTGAGTTCTGTGACCTCGCATTTCGGGAGGTCGGCATAACCTTGCAGTTCCAAGGTGAGGGCATCAATGAAAAGGGTGTCTGTGTAGCAGGACCGGAGCACCTTATTGGAAAGACACTGGTAGCGGTCTCCAAAGATTTCTACCGCCCAACAGATGTGGTCAATCTCTGGGGTGACCCCACAAAAGCACGCGCCGAACTCGGATGGAACCCGAATAAGACGTCGTTCGAGGACCTTGTCCGCATCATGGTACGCTCGGATATGAAGAAAGTCGCCGCCGACCATGCCGCCGAGCAAGCCCGCACCAACCTCGCCGAATACCTCGAGAAAGGTATAGTGAAGTAAGAGATATCCTCAAAACTATATCCTCATGACTAAACAGAACAATAACAACACCAAAATCTCTCCTGAACGTTATATCCGAGAGAAAGCCCGACTATTGCCCATTTATGAATGTTATAAGTTCTACGAACAAGAAAATAGTCGTTCATTGTCAATTATAGTAGTTCGCAAGCATTTAGGCGAGACTTACACATTTGCAGCATATCTGTTGGATAGATGGTGCTTGGGTGTGATAAATTCTTCATGGCGGTTCAGTATATCAGAATCTGAACTATATGAATACATATCGTTGTTTAAAGATGAAGGTCTTGAATGCCAAAAGATAGATTATGTGGAGGCGCATAATTGGGTCTATGGCGCATTAGACTGGGCAACCAATGCAGGAATCAGTCCATGCCCTGAGTTCCAACTAACTAAGTATATTCTTGAAGAAGACGATGATAACATCGAGTTACGAGAATATGAGTTTGGGCTCAATGGCGAATACTGCTTAAAGGAATCTAGTCATAAAGAGATTGACCGATATCTCCCTATACTCGATAAAAACTTAGGGCATGGAACGTATAAAGTAATCCTACGACCGGAATTAAGTGAAGACATTGATTCAAAAGCCTTGTTCGATTATTTTATACACTTCCCGTTAATGAAATATACATATAAAGGCGTGGACGCCCCTAAGGAATTTCTTCTTCATCACTCTGGCATAATGTCTACGCTCTGCAAAGATCTATACGAATATACTTCAGAAGACATTGATGCAGTATTGGCTTTCCCTATAGATACACTTCGGGAGGATTTGCAGCATCTTGTCTTACATTCAATAGTATATCAACGTGATCAAATATCGAAACATTCGGAAAGTGATGAATTTCTATTAAGTTGTAGAATATTAGACAATAGTTTCGTATTCCTCTCGCAAATATGCACGGTAAAAGACACACTCTCAGTCATTACTGAATATTATCGCCAAAATGGTAATCTCTTAAATGTTAATGCAGCCGTTTTAAGTGAATACGTAACCAAACCCATAATCCGAAAACTCATGTTGGAGGAACCAACCTCTTTCAAGTCATACCTTCTTGAAAAAGGGCTTTTTACGTTTGCTAAAATGGAGGTATTTAGTTGCATTAGAGACGTAGCTTGTAGCAATCCATCAATACGTGAGCCTATATTGAATATGATGCGTGAGATATTAGAGGCTTATCAAATCGATTTACCATATCGCACAATGTGTGATGGGCATGTAGTAGCTTCCGCTATACAAGTCTTAGTAGAACTTAGAGCCACCGACTCTTTACCTTTGATAGATGATATTTACTATACAGGTTTAGTTGATGAGAATATCTGTGGAATCTTTGAAAAGGTACGAGAGAAAATCAATAGTCCCTTTGAACCTAAAACAGAGAAAGTGAATGACAATGACATCTATGCCTTAGTAAAGAGCTATCAAGACTATATTATAGGGTTATCTAAGATTCAAAAAATCTAAATACACTATCGCACCAGTCGTACAGCACAGCGGAGGGTAGGCGCATTGACTATCTCACATCGTTCGTCGGATAGGTAAAGTGCCTTCTCTCCGCCGTCAATCCAATAATAGCCCTCAACCAAACGACCACTGCAACTGCCGTCTGCCGCCATCTTTCCAGTTGCCTCTAAGTACAACTTCTCGCCAAACCACCAGCCAAAGGTGCTTCCTGCAATTGCCCCTGCAGAATGCCCTGTGCTCAACAGTTTCTCTATCTCTCTTTCAGTCGGCAAACGCCAACCCTCAGGTATTGTAGATAGGGTCTCGCCTAACTGGTCATTGCAAATAGCATCTATCGGGCTAACCTCATAGTAAGGAAAACCTGTGAAGTCCGAACCACTATAAAGCAATCCAAATGGCGCTTTCAGTTCATCATAACCCAAGTTCACTGGCGCATACGTAACACCATCAATCGTTATAGGTAACCCCAGCGACACGAGTTCTTCCGAGTCGGTAGTGTAAGCCACACCTGTCTCGTGCGATGCCTCAAAGTCAATCGTATAAAGATAACTCTGCGTCCGACTCATCGCTTTACCTTCAAGCACAAACACATGCAACTTACTTGACGTAGTGATAACCTCCGCCCGAATGTCGCAGTTAGCATAGTTGTCTGCCAACACTCCCAAACACAATGTATCGCTGCCATAAGTAGTGAAGGACGACCGTTGCACCTGCCCATTAGTCTTCATCTGCGAAGTAGCATACTCATAAGTAGCCTCTTGATAGAATAGGTTAGAGGTATATCCTTCCTTGGGCGACACGCGTAATGTGATAGACACAACTTCATCGTCTTTCGGTGTATTCTCCATTGCAATAAGCACCCGAGCCGTCATCTGCCGCATCGAAACGACCAAGGTCTGCCCTGCTTCTGCCGTCGCACCTCCCGTGTAAATAACTTGCGTATGCGGTGCTTGTACGGCCTGCTGATGAAGTGTTACCTTTATTCCGTCGTAAGTCGCCGCCGCATCGTAAGGCGATAATACGCGAGTCATTCCTACTAAGCCTGTTGTATATGCCTGTTTCGAACAATAGACAAGATGTCCTTCTGTGTCGATCTTTGAGAATACAAACTCTGCATTATCTAAGTTGTCGCACCAAACGCTCACACTTGGTGCAATGTCCATCGAAGGACTATAAGTGTTCGGCATACTCAAAGTGACAGATAATACATCGCCCTTCTCTTGGCAAGAGGTGAATAAGCCGACTAACAAACAGAGGAAAAGAAACTTATTTTTCATGGTCTATGATGTTTTGAGAGAATATCTTATATAGTGTCTGCAAATCTTTGTCGTCGCTCAGCAGACTCAAGTGCTTATCCATTACGTTCTTGTCGTGTCGCACAGCCGGACCTGTCTGTGCCATCCTTGGGTCAATCGTCTTCACTCTTTGCGCAGTCTGCTCAATCAGCGGCAACAAGATGTCGAACGGCAACTCTGCCTTCTGTAACTGTTCTTGCGCCAACGCATATAAGCAGTTCGTGAAGTTATTGGCTAACACGCCTGCCAGATGCAATCGTTGTCTGTGTTCCAAGTCTGCCACATAAACCCGATCGGACAGCCGCTTAGCAAGGTCCGCCACATCTTTTGTGACCGACTCGTCTGAGCCCTCAATAAGAATAGGGATATGCGTAAAATCGACCAACTGCTCTTTGCTGAACGACTGAAAAGGGTAGAGCACTCCAAAACGCTGTTTGCTTGCAAACACCGCCTTGTCCATAGAACCTGATGTGTGAAGGTGTATCGCATCGCTGCCGCCAATCTTAGCCGCCGCAAGGCAAGGTAAAGCAGTATCCGTCAAGGCGTAGATATAATACTGAGCGTCAGTAATGATAGTCTCCGCCGAACAAGTCCAATCGCAGTGCAGTCTCTCCGCCAACTCACGTGCCGACGCCTCCGTACGACTATACACCTGCTTCACAACACAACCGACCGACTGCAATGCCACCGACAAGTTTGTTGCCAAGCGACCTGCACCGATAAAGACGATACTCGGCTGTGTGTTCATGGTCAAATAAGTTCCTCGTGAATAGGGGTAGAAGAATTACTTATACCGTTTCTTTGCTTGCTCTCGAGCGTAAGCCTGTTGTTCACGCTGCATCTTCTCTAAACGAGCCATCAGACCCGACTTCTTCGGGTTCTTGGCGTTCTTTGCTTGCTTAGCCTCCATCTGACGGAGCAACTTCTCATCGTTGATTGACCAACGGAAGATATAGGTCTGTAAGATGGTGAACAGCAACGAGATGAAGTAGTAATAACTCAATCCTGCAGCATAGTCGTTGAACACAAACATGAAGAAGATAGGCATTAGATACATCATCCATTTCATGAACTTCATCTCACTTCCGCCCGACTGCGTCTGCATGTTCAAGTAGGTGTATAAGATATTTGTTACTGTCATCAACAAGCAGAATAGCGATATATGATTACCAAACGTGCTTGATATAAAGGGTATATGTGCATTCCAAGACACGATAGCGTCGTAAGTCGATAGATCGTCTGCCCAGAACAATGACTGTCCTCGCAACTCGATCGCTGTTGGGAAGAACCAGAACATAGCCATCAATACAGGGAACTGGAATAGCATAGGTAAGCACCCTGCCATTGGACTCACACCAGCTTTCTGATAGAGTGCCATGGTGGCTTGTTGACGTTCCTGCATCTTCTCTGCTGGGTACTTCTCATTGATAGCGTCCAACTGAGGCTTCAGTACACGCATCTTAGCGCTCGAACGATAAGAAGTAAAGGTAAATGGCAAGATGATTAACTTGATGACAAGCGTCATAAGCAAGATGACTACGCCGATATGTAGACCCCATGAGGTGAACAAATCGAACATCGGTATGACAAGTATCTTGTTTATCCATGCTACAATCTTCCATCCGAGCGGTACCAGTTCTTGCAGGTGTAGGCGATTCTCTTTGTCGACTCCTTCGTCGTACGCCTTTAGTGTATGATAGTGGTTAGGGCCAAGATAGATTCGCATGTCCGTTGTCTTGCTTCCAGTCGGGTCAAAGCCTATGACTGCCTTGGTGTCGTATTCCTTAATGTACTGCGAGGTCCGAGCCAGTACCTTACTTTCCATCTGCGCCGAACTGAAGGCGTCGGCAGGTATCAGCACGGTTGAGAAGAACTGGTCCTTATAAGCAATCCACTGCAACTTATTGTTGACTGCCTCTGCATCGTTCTTGCTCTCTGAGAGGTTCTCGATGTCGTTTCCTTTGAACATATACTGCAGTGTAGCATAACGCTCTTCGAACTTACGCCCCTTCTCTTGTTGGCGTATCTTCTGGTGCCAATGAACCTCCATACCGGTCATGTTCTGCGCCAACACATTCTGCATACCTGCGGCGTGAATGCTCATGTTCAACATATAATCGTTCGCCGGCAAACGGTACACATAGTCCATATATGCGCTGTCGTTTACTTGCAGGCGCATCGTTAATACCTGCGAGCCATCACTCTCTTGCTGCACACCTTGTGGGGTGAAATAGAGGTTCTGCGTGTGCAGAATACGGTTCATTCCTGTTGTCAAGGTAAATCCTAACTCTTGTTCTTCGCCCTCGAAAAGGCATAGATAATTGACAGTGTCCTTGTAGGTCTTGTATTTCTTCAGTTCGGCTTTGTAGAGGTAACCGCCTTTGTTCGCAAAAGTAAGGCGCACCATGTCGTTCTCCATTACGGTCTCACCCTCTTTGCCTACGGCAACGCCTGCGAACTCACCGTATTGCATTGCCACTTTCTGCTGCAAAGAAACGGTGTCGTGTTGCAGTGTATCAGCACGCAGTTCTGCTGCTGCTGCGTTAGCCTGCTCCTCTATTATCTCTGCTTCACGCGCCATCTGTTGCGCATAAGCCACCGAGTCTCGGTAGAGTTTCTGCGCTGCTATCTGCTCTTTGCTTGGACGGTTGAACAACGAAAACCCAATCAATATCAGGGCTATCAAAAAGAATCCAATGAACGTATTCTTATTCATCTCTATCTATCTTGTTTATAATGTTATATCTTGCTTTGTGCCTTTCGCCAAGTTGCTTTATCAAGATGCCGAAAAAGCGCGGCAAAGTTACACAATATTTCTCATATCCCCAACAAGTCACTTGATTATTCCTCGGCTTGCTTATCAAAACCTTCGGTTTGCTGCCAAAATGAGGGCTGTTTAGTGCTTAAAAGGTGCTTGTTTGGTAGCGAGTTGATAGCGAGTAGGTATGGGAAGCACCCAATAATCACCCAATAATCACCCAATAACCACCCAAAGTGTTCAGGGACTTGTATGCAGGTTATAAGCAGGTTGGTAGCAGAAAGGTGTATTATGTATGGATGTATGATGTATTATGTATGATGTATGGATGTATTATGTATGGATGTATGATGTATGTGTGTTGTGTGGAGAAAATGTTGGTAAAATGTCTATCTAATGTCTATCAAATGTCGGTCATATATCCATACCATTACCTTACCACTACCTTACCACGTAAGACCTATGTAATACTTTTGTAATGTTTTTGAATAGAAGATGAGCGATTTAGACTCCCTCATGTATTTTTAGTGGTGGGTGATTTGATGGAAGGACAGGATGGTTGTTGGTGGAATGGGGTAGGTTGGATTGGGTTATTGGGACTCCCTAATAGTAGGTATTTTGCGGAGGGGATGTTGGCGCATTCAAGATATTGCCGTACCTTTGCAGTCGATTTAAGGTATAAATAAGGTATAAACATGAACAGACATACGTTTTTTCTATTGGTATTGATGTTGATTCCGTGTGTGCTTCATGCGACGCAAGTGAGCATGGAGTGGGCAGAGCCGTTGTTATCCACTAATGGGTCGGTGCAGACGAATATATCGGATGTGCAGACAAATGCACAGGGGGATGTGTTCGTGATAGCAAATTATGGTTCTGTATTGAGCACGGATACATCCTCATTTTTGGGTGCTAAATTTACGGGTGCAGAATATGGCAATGCTGCATCGTACAACAAGAACTTCCTCTTTACGAAGTGTGATTCGACGGGTAATATGCAGTGGATGATACGCAGCGTGGAGGGTAATTTTTCGGGTGGCGTGTTTGCTCCTACATCTGATGGCGGTGCAGTGATGGCACTGAAGTTCAATCTCACCAACCGCAATCAGGTAGAAGACACTACGGCATCTTACATGACTCTTGTGGATGCGAACGGATTGAAAGATAGTTTGACGACTCAATACGACAGTATTAACTTCTCGCATATTGTATTGGTTAAGGTGGCGGGTGATGGGTCGATTGCGCACGTTACACCTCTTTGGACATCGCACGCTGTTGCACCTGCGAATCTAAAAAATCGACCTACGAGTGATGTGGCGGATGTGAAGAATATTACCGTTGACGATGAGGGCAATATCTATTTTGTGGGTTTGCATGCAATGGATATTGCTTTAGGGACGGATACTATTCGTGCTCGCGCCTGTGCTGAATGGAATGGCGATAGTCAATTTATAAGTTCCAATTGCTCATCGTTTATCATCAAGACCGATTCTACTTTCAAGTATCTTGCGCACCTGAGTAGTAATACAACCGCCAAAGCAGATTGTTGGTACTTATCTACCTATAGAGACGAGAAAATATACCTTGTAGGTAATATTCGTAATCAGACCATTCCGACGGAAGTCACTTGGCAACTTGGCGATGTGAGCAAGACGATGTCGAATCATGCTATTGCAGTTGCGTGCATGGATAAGTCGTTGAAAGTGAACTATGTGGAGATGGTGGAGAAAAGTAATGTTAACGAAACACTCGCCGATATAACATGGTCTAACGACAGTAGCAGTCTCTATGTTGCAGGTCGTTTTCATGGTACAATGACCGCTGAGGGTAAGAGCATCACTGCAGGAAATATCTCTAACGATGCCATGCTGCTGCGTATTGCCACGGCTACGGGTAAGGTGCAGGATATGTGGGCGTTGGGCGGTAAGGCGAATAATATCGGCATAGGCGCAGTTACCACCGACAATGATAAGGTGCTGTTGCTTGGCTATGGTGTTACTAACTCAACGATTTATCTTTTAACATTTTCGCCTGAGTTAGTGAAACAAGACTCAACTGTCTTGGCTTACCAAAAAGGTATGCCATCGGCTTTAGGTATTGCACGGCATAATCAGACTCTGTGGATGGCTTTTCGTGGTGCTAACAATATAGATTATACGATTGGCAATGAGGTACTCAACTACTCAACAAGATGGTACTCGGTGCTCTCTAAATGGACACTCAACAATGACGCATCGGGTGTGACAGATATTTTTGAGGATAATAGCAATACTCAGAAGGTGCTGATTGACGGGCAGTTGTATATCCGCAAAGGTGATAATCTATACGATGTATTAGGTAGAATAAGATAATCATACATAATAACTAACTAAGATGAAAAAGGAACTATTATTCGTAGTGGCATTGGCTTCGATTTGCCTTGCTGCATGCACCAAGAGTGCACCCAAAGAAGAAGTCGTTTACAGTATCGACGAAGTGTACACTCATGCCGATTCGTTGCTTGGCGACACTATCTCATTCCAAGGTGTTTGTACGCACCTTTGCAAGCATGGTGGACGCAAAGCGTTCTTGATGGGTTCGGACGAAAGTCGTATCCTCCGAGTTGAAGGCGGAAAGATGGGCAATTTTGATGTGGCATGCATCAGTAATATTGTCCGTGTAAAAGGTGTGCTTCATCAGTTTGAGGTTCAAGTAGAGCCAGCAGTGGCTGAGAACTCGGGTGAAGAGCATGGAGTAGATGGCAAGGGTTGCGAGACCGAGCAGAAAGCCATCAAGGGGTATTATGCAGAGGCTATATCGTACGAGATTGTCAATGTAGAAAACACTGCAGAGTAAGATGGAGCAACCTCAAACGAGCAAAGGCGCGAAGATACGCAAATGGTTGCGTATTGTTCACCGAGAGTTGAGTTATGTGTTTGCGGGAATGTTGTTGGTGTATGCTATCAGCGGCATTTTCATGAACCATAAGAACTCTTTCAATGCTCAGTACTCGATTAGCCGAACGGAGTATCAGTTTTCACCAACGACCCAAGAGGCAACCGACGCGGTGCAGATTGATAAGTGGTTGTCGGAGTGCAATGTCAAGGGGCAGGAGATTCAGTCGTATTTCCCTGATAAAAACACTTTTAAGGTGTTCTTGAAAGGCAACAGTAGTCTGCAAGTGGACCTTACGACGGGCAAAGCCGTATTAGAGCAAGTGCATAAACGGCCGTTCTTGAGTAGTATGCTCAAACTGCACTATAATCCTGGCAACGCATGGACATGGTTCTCTGATGTGTTCGCTATCTGCTTGATAGTGATTGTGTTGTCGGGCATCTTTATGCTCAAAGGCAAGCACGGACTGATAGGCGTTGGCGGAATAGAGTTGCTTGTTGGTATCCTCATTCCGCTGATCTTTGCGATATTCTCGTAGATGATGGTGAGAAGTGATGACATATTGCAGCGTTGCGAGTTGTTGTTAGGCGAAGACGCCATGCAGCGACTTGCAGCGGCACATGTTATCATTTTTGGCGTTGGTGGAGTAGGGTCGTGGTGCGCTGAATCGCTTGTTCGTACAGGCGTTATGCACCTCACATTGGTTGACTTTGACACGGTGAGTGTCTCTAATATCAATCGGCAACTCATGGCTACGACAACCACTGTTGGACAAGTGAAGACCAATGTCCTGCGGCAACGGCTGATGGAGATAAACCCTGCGGCTGAGATACAGACTATTCATGCCGTTTATACGCCTGAGACGAGAGATAGTTTTGGGTTAGAAAACTATGATGTCGTTATCGATGCTATTGACTCGCTCAAAGACAAAGCCGACTTGATTCTCACTGTCACACGACTGCGGCACACGATGCTTGTATCGTCGATGGGTGCTGCGTTGAAGTTAGACCCAACGCGCATCCATGTGGATGAGTTTTGGCATGTTCAAGGTGACCCACTTGCACGGGCACTGCGGCAACGGTTCAAACGGGAGAAACAATTCCCTGCGCGCAAGTTCCGTTGCGTCTATAGCGATGAACTGCTGCCCAATAAAGGTGTTAGCACGGAGAACTTATCGACTTTGCCTATCCATAAGACGCAGATAAATGGCACTGTTGCGCATGTTACTGCTATCTTTGGGTTTATGTTGGCAGGCGAAGTGATTAAATATCTCACCCAAAAGCCTATTCGCATGGCAGATGAATAGATTATTCTCCATAGTAGGTTGCGCATTGCTGATGGCTTGGTGCACAGTGACTGCACGGGCAAGCGTTGAGGTGGTGTTGGTTGATTCGCTGAGCAATGAGCGCATCACTGACGCTGCGGTTATGGCGCTTGAGGCAGGACAGAACACTGTGTCGAATGAACAAGGGGTTGCACGCTTCAATCTACCTATTGGCGTTTATACGCTTGATATCACGCATATCAACTATGGCGAGGTGATACGACCTATTCGGGTGACAAGTAGCAATCAGATAATACGCTTGCGACTGCTTCAACAGACACAGACTATAGAGGAAGTGGTGGTAACTGCCAGCGAGTCGCAAGGAGCATCGTCGGCATCGGTGGTAGCAAAAGAGGCGATGCAGCACTTGCAGCCTTCGAGTTTTGCCGATATAGTGAGTATGTTGCCGGGTGCTACTACTCAAGCACCGAACCTCACTTCTGCTAATACGATACGTCTGCGTGAAGCCAATAATGGCACTTCTAATAGCGATTATGATGCGGCATCGTTAGGTACTTCGTTTGTTGTGGACGGTGCACCTATCTCGACGGATGCTAATATGCAGTATGTGCAAGGCGGTAGTAGCGGTCAAGACGACCAACGGCAAGTGGTGAACAAAGGCGTTGATATGCGTACTATCTCTACCGACGATATTGAGAAAGTGGAGATTATCCGTGGAATTGCAGGGGCAGAGTACGGCGATGTCACGAGTGGAGTTGTGAAGATAGAGCGCACGATGAAGCCGACTCCGTGGCGAGCCCGATTTAAGGCAGACGGTTTCAGTAAACTGTTTTATGTAGGTAAAGGAGTAGGGTGGAACCAAGACAAGACGGTGCTTAATGTAGGTATTGACTATCTCAATGCCAAGAACGACCCTACGAATACGCTCGAAAACTATCAACGCATCACGGCTTCTGTGAGACTGCAGAATAGATGGACAGTAGATGACGTGAATGTGCGTTGGCAGACAAATGTTGACTATACGGGTAGTATTGATAACGATAAACTTGACCCTGATATCAACCATAATAAAGAAGACTCATACCGCAGCGAATATCACCATCTTACATGGGGTAACACGCTGAATATAAATAATAAGAGTCAGCAGTTTTGGTCCTTTGCGCTGACTACTAATCTCTCTTATTCTATTGACCAAATAAAGCAGACGAAGTTCATGCAACTCACAACCCCTATTCAGCCGGCTATCGACAATATGGAGGAAGGGGCGCACGATGCAGGACTATTACCTTATCGATATGTGGCTAATCACCTTGTGGATGGTAAGCCGCTCAATGTGTTTATACGACCTAAGGTGAATTTCTTCTTCAAGACTTGGACGCTTGAGCACAAAGCCGTGATGGGTATTGAGTGGAAATATGATAAGAACTTTGGTCAAGGGCAGGTATATGACTTGACTCGACCTTTGAATTACTCGTCTTATATGCGTCCTCGTGCGTATAACGATATTCCTGCCACCAATCAGTTGGCATGGTATATACAAGACGATATACACATACCTATTATTAGAACCTCATTTGACCTTGAGATAGGACTGCGAGGTACATCGCTCTTAGGTTTGGACAAAGAATATGCGATGCATGGGAAGTGTTATCTTGACCCACGCGCTAACTTGATGTATAACATCCCTGTGAAGGGCGGTAAGGTGTATATTGCTGCTGCCGTAGGACGACACACTAAGATGCCAACGCTTCTGCAACTCTATCCGAACCTTGTATACGAAGACCTCAAGGTGCGCAATGTCACTCTCTCGGCGGATAGTGTGCTGAATATCTACACGCATATCATCGACCCGACGAACTATAAGTTGGCGCCTGCACGTAACTTCAAATGGGAAGTGCGAGCAGGTTTTGAGATACATCAACACAGGTTCTCGGTGACCTATTTCCAAGAGCGTATGAACGATGGTTTCCGTTCGTGGAAGAACTGTGTGCCCTTCACTTATACGGTCGATTCGATTGCTACGGATGGTACACGTACACCGCTAACCTATAGTAAGTTATTCACTTATTCGATGACGACCAACGGAAGTGAGATATATAAGCAAGGTGTGGAATGGCAATACTCATCGCCTCGTATTCCATCGATATGTACCCGTTTTACCGTCAATGGTGCTTGGCTGCGTACGACCTATTCTAACTCTCAGGCGATGTTCTCGACCGATAAGTTGCCGATAGTTAATGGGGTGGATGTGCGTGATAATTATATAGGTTACTATAATTGGACGGAAGGTACAATCCGTGAGAACTTCAATACGAACCTCATTGCGGATGTCTATATCAAGAAGATTGGTCTGACGGTGAGTGCCACCTTTGAACTCAATTGGTACACCTCTTCGCAGACCCTCTACAAGGACGGAACGCCTATTGCGTATATGGACTTGAGTGGCGAACTGAAACCCTATACGGATGCGGAGAAGGCTGACCCTATACTGCAGACGCTCGTCTTTACCTATAACAGTGAACAGTTCCGCCGCAATGTAGTGCCTTTTGCAGGTTACCTCAACTTGCGTGTTCAGAAGAGCATAACTAAGTATGCTGACTTGGCGTTTTTTGTGAATAAGTTACTCGATTATCTACCTGACTATAAGGTGGATGGCGTTACAATACACCGTAGTGCAAGTCCATATTTCGGTATGGAGATAAACTTAAAGATATGATGAAAAGGAATAAACTATTTGCTTTTTGCATCGACATGGTATTGTCGATTGCTTTTGTGGCCTGTGACCCTACAGTTCAAACGGTTGCTGTATATCCTGTGCAAGTGGATATCACGCTTCCGATTGCCGTGGACAGTATGCACACGGTGTCGGTGCAGAGCGTCACTATTGAATGTGCTGACCTCAATATGGGAAAGAGTCAAGTGTTCGGACTTGACGATATTCAGCAAACCGATTCTGTGCATATCTGTGCCTCTTTTTCTTTGGCGGCTGGTTACTATGACATGAGTACCTCTATCACGGCTCTTTTGGACAGTACCTCTGTGTCGTTACGAGCCTACGCGAAGAGTGTTATTCGAGAGGCGAAAGAGGACACGTGCTTTGTGACGATGACGGCATCTGTGGTGCAGGAACGTAACACGGACTTTATCTTTGCCGAGATATTCACCGCAGGTACGCAGACGCCTGAAGGGAAGACTTATACGGGCGATAGTTACTTTGTACTGTATAACAACACCGACAATACACTCTATGCCGATGGGTTGGTGCTGCTCGAGTCGAAACTAAAGAACACGCAGAAAGTGGGGGAACTGACTCCGTATTTCATTACTGACTATTTTGGTGTTGATGCGATGTATCGTATCCCTGGTTCGGGTACGGATTATCCTGTACCTGCAGGTGGGGCACTTCTCATTGTGGATAATGCGCAGAACCATAAGAAAGCCAATGTCAATTCTTTTGACCTCTCGGCAGCCGATTTTGAATGGTACGACCAATCGACAGTAGCCACTGTTACGGATATTGACAACGCTGATGTGACCAACCTTGATAAACTCTATTGCTACTCGCGTACGCTTTGGATACCGAATCGACAAGCGAATACTTCTTTTGCGATAGGGCGTATTCCTGCAGAGATAACTGATTCGGCTTATCTCAAAGACTATTATTGCACATACGATTATATGCTTATTACTTCGGCGGGTACTTATTATATGTCGAATGACTGCTACTTGTTCCCTAATGAGTGGGTAGTAGACTGCGTCAATCTATGTCCGCACTCTACATATCAATGGCTTGTTTCTTCGGCTGGATTGGATGCAGGTTGGACCTATATAGGTGAGACAGGGTCGGATGATTCACGATATAGCAGGTCGGTACGGAGGAGGGAGACGATGGTTGATGGGCAAAGACGACTTCAAGATACCAACAACTCTACATTGGATTTCTTGCCGATGCAGACGGCTGATCCGTTTTATTTCAAATGAACATCCTTCTCGTCATAATAACCTCTCTCTTAGTTGATACTGCCTCTACGGAAGCCTATCTACAGGGGCAGTATATGCAATCGACGATGCCACTTGTTGGTACATCGGATGGGGGATTTAGTATACATGCTCGGTCGGTATATGATATCAATACGGTCAGTCGTGTTTTTGGCGAGGCTTCTTATTCGTGGAGTCAATCGAAGGGCAACCAATATGTGGAGAACGCTGACTATACCTTGCTCTATCCTTATCTCACTTGCGATACGGTGGGGGGCGGTATGCGTACGGAGCAGTATACTTTCCGAGGGGGGTATCGGATGAATAAGAATCATGTTCTTTGGCATCTTGCGTTGCAATATCGGGCTGTGCAGAGTTATCGGAGTATTGACCCACGACCTAAGAACAAGGTGGCAGAACTCAATGTGGAAGGGTCGGTAGGATATGTTGATAATCAATATGCATATAGTCTGATGGCTGAGGTGGGGCGATATAAGCAGAATAATGATATCTCGTTCTATTCGGAGTTGGGTAATGCGCAGGTCTATCATCTCGTGCAACTTGGTCAAGAGTATGCGCGTTTCTCTGGTGATTTTCTATCGGCTTATTATCATGGTCTGACTGCAGGGGGGACTTTTATGCTTCAGCCGCAGTCACGAGGTTGGCTTTCTGGGCTTGGTTATCACTATATGTTCGTTACTAAGGAACTGAGTAGTTCGACTTCTACGCCTATTGCTCGACTTCGTACGCACACGGTCTCTGCGCTCTTAGGCTATGCAGTACCTCGTTGGCGTGCTACGGTGCAGATCGATTATATGACGCGAATAGGAACGCAGTATCTCTATGGTGATGTGACGGGTAACTATTACCACTTTCTGCTTAAAGAGGATAACTATAGTAATCAGCAACTTACGCTCACGGCTTCAGGTAACTACCGTCAACCGCTGTCGGTGGGGTATCTGAATATTGCTGCCGACCTTGGTTATCTTCATAAGATGGCGTTTAATGAGGCTGTGACTGATAATGACCGTTTTGCTGACCTTGCTACTTATCTCCGTGCAGCGCAACTGCAAGCCAAACTTGCTATTCGATATGCTTTTCCTATCAAGGGATGGTTCTCTTGGTTTGTAGAGCCTGTGGCTACGTATAATCATTATATTGCTGCACGGACTTGCTATGCTTGGGAGGTGATGGTTAAGACGGGGGTGGTGTTTTAGAAGACATACGGACTAACTCCGTCAAAAAAAACATACTCCATTAAAGTCCATTAAAGGACCATTAAAAATATAGTCAACAACAACTAATTGATATTGAAACAGATATTGCCAAATATTAGTCGGGATGTTCTAAAAATTCCACGTTCCGTTATTTTACTTCTAATTGGGATGTTTCTCCACTTTTTGAGTGCTTTGTGGTTTTTATTTGTATCTGCTTGACTTTCACTCAGTC
>CAVJQD010000042.1:0-18941 GCA_963651555.1 uncultured Clostridium sp.
TTAACAATTAACAATTAACAATTAACAATTAACAATTAACAATTAACAATTAACATGCGCGGTATGCCAAAACGGGTCTGTCGACCCGAACGACACGAGGGCGTGTCGTCTCCATAATCATAGCATGGTCAAACAATTTACAATGTACAATTTACAATTTGGCAATTGACTATTGATAATTATTGGTATTATGAAAAGATATTTTTTTGGATGGGGGGTGATGGCCCTCGTGGTTGCGGCGTTGGTTGGCTGCGGTAAGAAGAGTGTGGAAACGATTGATTATCTGCCATGTAAGCAGTCGCAAGATGGTGGATGGGGGTTCGTTGATAGGCATGGAAAGGTCTATCTGGCGGACGCCTTTTCGGAACAACCGAGTGCGGTTCGTGAGGGCGTTTTTTCGGTTCGAGAGAACGGGAAATGGTGTTTGTATTCGTTTGATACTGAGCATCCTAAGGCTTTGTTGCAGGATATGGCATTGGTGGGTCAGCCTCGTGATGGCGTGCTTCCGGTGGCGTATCTGGATGGGTCGTTTGCTATAGTCGATTTGCAAGGCAAGGAACTGGCGAAAGTGACTGATTATGAGGGGCATGAGGTGCTTGGATCGGATTTGCGTTTCGATAAATATGGTTGGTTGTCCGTTTATACTTCGGACGGGCATGACGATGTTCGTAAGTTGTTGATTGACAAGTCGGGACGTTTGGTTTTCTCGCCAGATGCGGCGTATGACCCGACTATGTGGTCTCAGTTGGGTGAGAACTTGATTTTTGGGGGAACGGCGCACGCTGACGATGAGGCGTCGGACGGGTTGGCGTTTGATCTAAATAACAGAGTATTAGATGATTGGAGTAGGATTGCAGGTATGCAGGACGGCGTGGAGGCGTTTGACGGTTATGTGGTGACGACTCTGGATCGGGGTGTTCGGATCTATGACACGGCGGGCGATGGGCGTGAGGCTCGGGTCGTTTGTCCGGATAACGTGCTGGATGTGAGGGCGATACGTGGGGATCAGTATGTTTTCTTGGGGAAGGATTGGCGTTACGGCGTGATGCGTTTTGATGGTACGACGGCGTTAGAGGCTGATTATGAGTCGGTTGAGATATTGGATGAGGGGTATTTGGCACGTTTGGATGGGCGTTATGTGCTTCTTGACGGGCATGGTGAGCGGGTTAAATGGCTCGATTGGGATAGGCTCGTGCGCGTGGACGGGTTTGGTTGGATTGGAGAGTTGGATGAGCGGTATTATGTTGTGGATGAGGAGTTTAGAGGTGTTGGGGGAGGGATGGTGGCGATTAACAATTAACAATTAACAATTAACAGGCTTTGCGACATAAATAGATGGTCAAAAAAGTATAAAAACTTAGTTCAAAAAAGTATAAAAAAGACGACTGACTACTACTCTAAAGGACGACTTAAACGGACGCCTGCGGCGTATTGTCATTGATATGTCATAAAATATGTGGTCAAAAAAATATAAAAACTGGGGCTAAAAATATCAACAACACATTGATGGCACACAACAACTATCATTTTTATTTGAACAAATATTGCCAAATATTGTTCAAATATTACATTGATGGATACGAGATATTATCAAATATTCTCCATTAAAGGGTCATTTTTACTCCATTAAAGCTCGTTAAAGGACCATTAAAAAGATGACGGGCCGCATTGTGTGCTAAAAGTTATCGGGCCGTTGCGCTAACTGATTGATTAACATTAACCTCCTTGTTAAAAATATTCTCCATTAAAGCTCGTTAAAGGGACATTAAAAAAATAACTGGCTGCTGCGTTTGGGGGCTTTTGAACGGACGGGTGGGCGGAATGGCTTTGATTATTCATTTTATTTAAGGCGTTGATTGTTAGGTAGATTAGGTTTGAGAGAAGGTATTCAATACCGTCTCTACTGTTGTTGGTACTTGTGATTTCATGTTAGTGATTTCATGTTGGGGATTTTATGTTAGTGATTTCATGTTTGGGATTTTATGTTAGTGATTTCATATTGGTCGTTGATCGATTTTTTGTCGGGATTTCTGGCATTTAGATTTGATGATAGATTGTTAATGGAATTGTGATGAGGTAGGTAGTTTTTGGGTTCGATGTGGGTTCGATGTGGTTATTACGTGAAGCGCTGAATCCTTCGACAATCCTTCGGTTATCCTTCGACAATCCTTCGACGATGTGTCGTACTTGACTCGAGGTTGGCTCGTGATATATTCTATTAAGATTCGGAGAGGGCGGTTTTTACATTTGAGAGTGCTGCGTGGGAGGAGCGCTATCGCTGGCGGACCGCTTCGCTGAAGGAGCGTTTCACTGTCGGACCGCTTCGCTAAAAGACTGCTTTGGATGTCGGATTATTGCGCTATAGGACCGCTTTTGAGGTTGTTTTTGTGGGCGGAAGAGCGGGTTGGAGGTGCTATTTTGCGGCGTTAGTCACGAAAAAGTGTCCGCACTTGTGTATATTCATAATTGTTTGTACCTTTGCGCTGCGTATTATTAGATCATGCACAGGACGGGAAATAGGATGCACTTTGGCGGCTTTGTACGGGGTCGTATGGTGCTGTTGCTGCTGGCGATGGTGGCTGCGATGCCGCTGTTTGGTCAGGCAGGGAGCAGTGTGTATTCGTTCCTTGAGTTGCCTGTGTCGGCTCGTCTGAACGGTTTAGGCGGGTCGACGGTGTCGATAAAAGAAGGCGAACTGAGTGCGTTCACTTGTAACCCAGCGCTGCTGAGCGGGGAGACGGATAAGATGCTGCAGCTCAATTATGCGCATTATTTGGAGGGAGTGAACATCGGTTCCGTGCTCTACGGTCACAACTATAAGGAGAACTACTTTGCGGCGGCGGTGCATTACCTGAACTATGGCAAGTTTGACTATGCGGATGAGTATGGTAATCAGTTGGGTACGACATTTACGGCGCAGGATATGTGCGTGACGCTGACCTACGCTCGGCAGTTGGGTCCCTACTTCACGGTGGGTGCATCGCTTAAGCCTATCTACTCGCACTATGAGTCATATTCGGCGTTTGCGTTGGCAGCCGATGTGGGAGGTCACTTTCAGACTAAGGACTCGACGTTCCAATTGGGCATCTCGCTGCAGAATATCGGTTGGCAATTGAAGGGCTTTTATACGGAGGAGTCGGCGCAACATCGTGAGAAACTGCCACTTAACTTGCAGTTGGGTTTGAACTATCGCTTTAAGCATGCGCCTATACGGCTGAGCATGACCATACATAACATGCAGCGATGGGACTTGAGTTATCAACTTACTAATCAGCCAAGTACGGAGACTTACATAGACGAGGAGGTTGCTACTGACAGTTCCATCAAGTGGTATGATATGATGTTTCGGCATACGATCTTTGCTATTGATATTGTACCTAAGAGTAATCGTTTCTATATCACCTTGTCGTATAACCACAGGCACAGGATGGAGTTGGGCTTGAAGGACCAGCGTTCGTTGGCGGGGTTTGCTCTGGGTGCGGGTTTGCGGATACGCAACTTCCAACTCGGTGCCGCATTCTCGCAGCAGACGAAGGGTGGGTATATCTATCAGGTGAGCCTTTCGATGAATATCAATGAGTACTTAAAATGAGCAAGAGACGGATCATAGTGGCTATCGATGGCTATTCCTCCTGCGGGAAGAGCACTGTAGCAAAGGCGTTGGCGTTGTATGCGGGTTATGCGTATATCGATACGGGTGCGATGTATCGTGCTGTGGCGCTCTATTGCCTGCGGAACGGCATCATGGACGGTCAGCATATCGACGAGGAACGCCTCAAGAAGCGTATCGAGTCGCTGCAGATCTCGTTCGAGGTCACGCCGCAGGGGCAGGCCATCTGCCTCAATGGAGAGAACGTGGAGAGCCAGATTCGCACGCTCGAGGTGGGCAATGGCGCATCGAGGGTGAGCACAATCGGGTTCGTTCGTGCTTTCCTCGTGGCGCAACAGCAGCGCATGGGCGAACAGAAAGGGATAGTGATGGATGGGCGGGATATCGGTACGGTGGTCTTTCCGCATGCCGAGCTGAAGTTGTTCCTCACGGCATTGCCTGAGATACGTGCCCAACGGCGGTTCTTGGAGTTGCAGGAGAAAGGTTTGCAGCCCGACTATGAAGAGGTGCTGCGCGACGTGAACGACCGTGACTATCGAGACACCCATCGTGCGGAGAGCCCATTGCGACAGGCTGACGATGCTATTGTGGTGGATAACAGTGAGATGGACCGTGAGCAACAGTTCGAATATATCTGTCGCCTCTTCGATAAGGCAGTGGCAACGGAGTGAGATATGCAAGTCAGTATCGATCAACAGTCAGGTTTCTGCTTTGGCGTGGTTACGGCTATCCGAAAAGCGGAGGAGGTGCTGAAGACCCAAGGGCATCTCTATTGCCTTGGCGATATCGTGCATAACGCCGAGGAGGTCGATCGGCTCTCTCGCATGGGGCTGGAGACCATCGACTACGATACCTTCCGCCAGTTGCATGACACTGCAGTGCTGCTTCGGGCGCACGGTGAGCCGCCGGAGACCTATCAGATAGCAAAGGAAAATAACATCGAGATTATCGATGCCAGTTGCCCAGTGGTACGGAGTTTGCAAGGGAACATACGGAAGACCTATCTGCATAACGCAGAGATGCATAACGGCGGTCAAGTGGTTATCTTTGGCAAACAAGGACATGCCGAAGTGGTAGGATTAGTCGGGCAGACCGAAGGGAATGCTATTGTGGTGGAGCGTGTGGCAGACCTGAACAAGGTGGATATGCAAAAGCCAATCTACCTCTTCTCGCAGACTACGAAGTCTGTAGGCGAGTTCCGAACGCTGATAAAGGAGATCGAACAACGCCGCAAGGAGCAAGGTATTGAGGATGTGGCGTTTGAGTGGCATGATACTATCTGTGGGCAAGTGCGAAACCGGATTGACCATATCGCCCAGTTTGCTGAGCAGAACGACATCGTGCTCTTCGTGGGAGGACAGAACTCGTCGAACGGCAAGGTGCTCTATCATCGGTGCAAGGAAGCCAATGAGAACACCTTCTTCCTATCGAGTGAGAAGGATTTGACAGAAGATATTATCGAAAAGGTGCGGAAAACGGATAGGGTAGGGATATGCGGCGCCACCTCTACGCCATTATGGCTGATGGAGGCTGTGGCACAACGACTGACAGAATGACAGAGAAATACAAACACAACATAACTCAATAACTATGGAATACAGAATTAGAACTATTGGTGTACTGACCTCTGGAGGTGATGCACCAGGTATGAACGCAGCAATACGTGCCGTGACACGTACTGCTATCTACAACAACATCCGAGTAAAAGCCATCTATCGAGGCTACAAAGGGCTTATCACCGGAGAGATAAAAGAGTTTCACACCGAAGACGTAAGCGGTATCATACAACGAGGCGGCACTATCATAAAGACAGCCCGCAGTGAGGAGTTCCGTACGCCCGAAGGACGACAGATCGCCTACGAGACCATGCAGCGTGAGGAGATCGATGCACTCGTCGTCATTGGTGGCGATGGTACCTTCACAGGTGCTCGACTCTTTGCACAAGAGTTCAATATCCCTATCGTGGGTATCCCTGGCACCATCGATAACGACCTGTGGGGCACCGATAGCACAATCGGCTACGACACTGCCCTCAACACTATCATGGACTGCGTCGATAAGATACGCGATACAGCCTCTTCGCACGAACGAGTCTTCTTCGTAGAGGTAATGGGTCGTGATGCTGGTTTCTTGGCACTCAACAGCGCCTTGGCTGCTGGAGCAGAAGCTGCAATCATTCCCGAACGCAAGACGCCTGAAGAGCAACTGGAGATGTTCATCGGGAACGGCTTCCGTAAGTCGAAAAGCTCGAGTATAGTCATCGTGGCAGAGAATCCTACCACGGGTGGAGCACAAGGCTTGGCTGATACACTGAAACGCAACCACCCAGAGTACGATGTGCGTGTCACCATCTTAGGACACCTACAGCGTGGCGGAAGCCCTACGTCCTACGACCGTATCTTGGCGAGTCGTATGGGTGTGGCTGCTATCAACGCATTGCTCGAGGAGCAACGGAGTATCATGATTGGACTGAAGAACGATGACATCGTCTATGTGCCTTTCTCTCAAGCTATTAAGGATGATAAAGATGTGAAACCCGATAGTGTACAAGCCCTGCAAATACTATCAATCTAACAAATACATGAAAGCTTATCAATCCACAGCACTCCTTGTGCTATTATCCCTCTTTGCAGCTTGCAACGAGAAGAACGTAGTAGAGAACCCTCGTCAAGAAGACCACGACACCACGAAGATTGCCACCGACACCGTTTGGACACGTGTGTCGATGCAGCGTACCGTGAGCAGCGTACAACCTATGACGGGACTGGTGCTCTGGACTGATTATGCAGAAGACCTCAACGCAACCTACGGTAAATCGATATCGCTCGAATACTCCTACTGCTTGCCTTGCAAAGTGGTAACGGGTAAGACCGATGGTAAGATACAATACGATTGGTCCTCGTTCGAAGAGATGCTCAATGGCGTTGCCTCGCGAGGACACCAAGCCATCGTGCGCTTCCGTTACGAATACCCAAGCGGTACCGATGTCGATGGCAAGAAAGGTACAACGGCTGTGCCCGATTATATCAAAGCATTGTCCGACTATAACGAGACCTATAGCAAGAACCCAGGCGGTGACGGTCCTACCTATTACGCTGACTGGAGCAATAGCGAGCTGCAGTGGTTCACTAAGCAGTTCTACACCGACTTCAACGAACGCTATGGTCACGACAACCGACTCGCTTTCCTCGAAGTGGGCTTCGGACACTGGTCGGAGTACCATATCTATGGCACCGACCTTGCCTTGGGCAAGAACTTCCCATCGAAAGAGTATCAAACCGAGTTCCTACAACACTTGGCCGCTACCATGACCATTCCTTGGGCAGTGAGCGTCGATGCCGCAGACACAGAGTACTCGCCCATTACCAAGAACAATGCCTTGATGAACCTCAGTTTTGGCTTGTTCGATGACTCGTTTATGCACGAAGAACACGAGAAGTCACAGGGTGAAGGCTATAACGAAGAGTGTTGGCTTGCTCTCGATACTACCCGCTGGCAACGAGGCGTTTGCGGTGGTGAGATCAGTTATTATAAGGATAAGGACCAACGCAACTTCCTCAATCCTGCCGGTATGTATGGCGTCACATGGGAGGCGGCTTCCGCTAAGTATCACATCACCTTCATGATTGCCAACGATGCCCCCGAGACAACCTACGGCACTGCCGAACGGTTCAAAGAAGCAAGCATGCTATGCGGCTACCATTTTAAAGTGCTAGACTGTCTGACCTCCGAGAAAGAGACTAAGGTGCTGATAAAGAACATCGGCATTGCACCGCTCTATCGTGATGCGTACCTCGCCGTTGGCGATACTCGCTGCGAAGAGAGCCTCCGTGGACTGCAACCAGGAGAACGCCGTACAATGGTCATTGCCAAACCGCTGTCGAACGAACAAGACCTGCATATTGTCTCGGATGCGATAGGTGATCAGCAGACCATCGAATATGAATGCGACATACACATCGAAGACGCTCAATAAGGAGGTACTGCGTCTCGCAGTACCAAGCATCTTAGCCAGTGTCACTATCCCTCTCGTAGGAATGGTGGACACGGCTATTGTCGGACATATAGCCGACGCAACCGCTATCGGAGGTATCGCTATCGGCACCATGCTCTTCGACCTACTCTATTGGAACTTCGGCTTCTTGCGTGTGGGAACAGGAGGTATGGCAGCGCAAGCCTATGGGCGTAACGACACCAAAGCCATGTCGAATATCCTCGCACAGAGCCTCGGGATAGCCGTATGCGCTTCCCTGCTGATATGGGCGCTCCAATGGGTTTTCGTCAATCTCGTACTTTGGTTCGTTCCTTGCTCCCAAGAGGTGTCGCAATTTGCGCAACAATACTTCTATGTGCGTATATGGGCAGCCCCTGCCACCCTTAGCCTATTGGCTATCAAAGGTTGGCTTATCGGTATGCAAGATACTATCGGACCTATGATTTGCGACCTCGTTGTCAATGTCGTCAACATAGTGGCAAGTTATTGGCTCGCTGTCAAAACACCACTCGGAGCATTAGGTGTAGCACACGGTACCGTCGTTGCGCAATATTCTGGACTATTAGTAGCGTTCATCCTTTTATATCGCTACAGAGGCATCATCCGATCGCTCGATTGGCGACACTGTATCCGATGGAGCGAGATGAGAAAACTATTTGCACTGAATAGCAACCTTTTCCTTCGTTCTCTCTGTTTCATGGTCGTATATGTGGGATTCACTACCCTTGCCGCAAAGTACGGCGATGAAGAACTTGCCGTCAGCAGTATCATAATGAAACTCCTACTACTCTATTCCTATTTCCTCGACGGCTTTGCCTATGCCGGCGAGGCACTCACAGGACGCTTCTTCGGTGAGAAAAACCGACCCGCATTACGCAAAGTCGTAAGGATACTCTTTATCTGGACCTTCATCATCGGAGTCGTCAGTACAATCGCTTATTACCTCTGGGGAGAATGGATGGTGCACTTGATGACCGACAATGAAAGCATCATTGTGTGCGCACGTAAGTACCTCTTCTGGCTCGTGATAATGCCACTATTGAGTTGCGCCGCCTTTATTTGGGACGGTATCTACATCGGCGCTACCGCTGGAAAAGAAGTGCGCAACTGTATGATACTCGCTGCCGTGGGCTTCACAGTGAGTTATTTTGCTTTTGAGAATGCGTTTATGGTACAGGCTTTGTATATAGCCTATTTCGTACACCTCATCATACGAGCTCTCTACCTAACCATTAAATGGCCCTCCGTAGAGAAACGCATAACACAAACTACTTAACAGCGCAACTGGGGACGCGGACGCCCTCGTCCGCGGTAACATAACAACGCAAACAACGCAAACTATACTCCCAACGCAAACTACGCAAATAACGCAAACAACTCTAACAACATAAAACTATGAAAAAGACCCTCATTCTATCATTGACTATTCTGTCAACAATCACCCTTTCTGCACAAGTGTGGAAAGCCGATTTGGGTAATGGTAACTACCAAAACCCTATCCTCTACGCCGACTATTCCGACCCCGATGTGTGCCGTGTCGGTAACGACTTCTACATGACCTCCTCCTCTTTCAACTGCGTACCTGGACTGCAGATAATGCATTCCCAAGACCTAATACATTGGGAGATGATAGGTGCAGCACTGCCAACCGCTCTGCCAGGCACCGAAGGTCTTGAGGTACCCCAATACGGTGGATGCGTTTGGGCCCCCTCTATCCGATACCACAATGGCGCATTCTATATCTTTTACGGTGACCCCGACCGAGGAATCTTTATGCTTCGCACCAACGATATCCATGGTCGCTGGGATAAACCCGTACTCGTCAAAGCCGGTAAGGGTATGATCGACCCATGCCCACTCTGGGATAACGATGGGCGTGTCTACCTCGTACATGCCTACGCCGGTAGCCGTGCCGGACTCAAGAGCGTACTTGCCGTCATGGAACTCGACTCCACAGGCACTCAAGTTCTCCAAGATAGCCGTATCATCTACGATGGACACCGTGATAACCCCACCATCGAAGGACCTAAGTTCTATAAGCGTAATGGCTATTATTATATCTTTGCACCGGCCGGAGGCGTGAAGAAAGGATGGCAACTCGCACTGCGTAGCAGCAGCGTCTATGGTCCTTACGAAACCAAAGTCGTACTCTCCCAAGGCGAAACCGCTATCAATGGCCCTCACCAAGGCGCATGGGTCGATACCGAAGCCGGCGAAAACTGGTTTCTCCACTTCCAAGATGCAGGTATCTACGGTCGCATCGTCCATCTGCAACCTATGAAATGGGAAAGCGACTGGCCCGTCATCGGCAAGTATGGCACTCCCGTAACTCAATATAAGAAACCAGCCTTGGCAAACTCTGCCAATATCGGATACATTGCCGAGTCCGATGAGTTCGACTCCGCAACCTTAGGCTGGCAGTGGCAATGGGCTTCGAATATCAATCCTCAGTGGTATTTCTGCAATGCGAAGGACGGTTATCTGCGTCTTTTCTCCTACTATTCGCCGCTTGCTGAGGCCCCAAATATCTTGTTGCAGAAGTTTCCTGCCCCTGACTTCCAAGTGACTACCCGTATGCGATTCTCACCGAGTCCTAAACATAAAGGCGAACAAGCAGGACTCATACTCGATGGACCCAAACCCGCTTACATGGTTATGAAAAACCTCGCCGATGGCATCGTCCTAAGTTTCAAAGCTGAATCCTATAACATGGCGCTCATTAGCGTTAAACCTGACTCATGGGTCTACCTACGCATGCAATGCAAAGACGGTGGACAATGCATCTTTTCCTATAGCACCGATGGTAAGAAGTTCAAGACAATCAATATCCCTATCCAAGCCGTAGGACGCGACTGGATTGGCGCTAAGATGGGACTCTTCTGTACACGCGCTGCCGAAGGCAAAAACGATGGCGGGTGGCTCGATGTCGATTATTGGCATGTAGAACCATTAAAATAAGTTCGATAGGTCCATTATACCTGCTAAAAATAGTTTCCTTGCGCAGTTAAAGAATAATAATTTAACGACTTAAACGATAAATATCTCTTAAGCAACCCTCCCGCCAATTTTGACCTAACTTTATCGTAGGGATAACGTAGGGACAACGTAGGGATAACCTACCCTTAACCAATCGGAATCGTTAAAATATATAAAGTTTGCCGATTCTAAAATTGTAGCAAAATTTATAGATTTTATAAGAATGCAGTCAATGTATAGTCCCAAAGAGAATACATTAGAGACCAGATATCGGAAGGAAGCAAAAGAGAATAAAGAAATTGAATAACCCCTTTCTTTTATTTCTCTGCCACGAAGTGGCAAGGGAAAAAGAACACGCCCAACAACGAAAACAACCTCCCGATTTGCGCAACAAAGGAAAAGTCCGTATCTTTGCACCGCATTAGTGAAAACGAACAAAACAGAATAACAATAATGGATAAACTAAGTTACGCCCTTGGCTTGAGCCTCGGGCAAAACCTATTGGGAAGTGGAGTAAAGAACCTCAATTATCAAGACCTCGCTCAAGGTATCGAAGATATGCTCTCAGCGAAGGCTCCCCAGATCTCCCTGCAAGAGGCACAGCAGATCCTGCAAAAGTACTTCACAGAGTTAGAACAAGAGATGACTGCCGCTGAGAAAGAACGCGGCAAGGATTTCCTCAACGAGAACGCAAAACGATCGGGCGTCAAGGTAACCGCTTCTGGACTGCAATACGAGGTACTCGAAGCCTCCCTCGGACGCAAACCGAAAGCCTCCGATACCGTCCGCGTACATTACGAAGGAACACTCATCGATGGCACCGTATTTGATAGCTCCTATCGCCGTGGCGAACCTATATCCTTCCCGCTCAATCAGGTTATCAAGGGCTGGACTGAAGGACTCCAACTCATGGGAATAGGCTCGAAGTATAAGTTCTTTATCCCATACAACTTAGCCTATGGTGAACGCGGTGCCGGACAACAGATTCCACCTTACGCAACGCTTATCTTTACAGTCGAACTGCTTGATATAGAATAATATAATAACATACAGAAATGAAAAAATTAGGAATTTCCTTACTTGTTCTTTGCATGGCAATGGTTTCGTGTAGCCATTCCTATGAGGTAAAGAATGTAACATTGGCTGACCAAACAGATAGTATCAACTATGCTCTTGGCTATCTCAATGGCGCACAAATCAAGATGTACTACTTGGCTCAAGACTCAAGCGACGCCGTCATCACCGAGTTTATGGACGCTCTTAACGAAGGATACAACCTCAAAGAAGAACCTTCGCAGATCGAACTGTTGGGTATCAATATGGGTACTGCTGTCAAAGATATGGAAAAGAAAGGTCTCGCAGAGAACCCTCGCTATCCTATCAACGAGAAAGCCTTCTTCCAAGGTATCGTTAACGGTATCTTCCATGAGGCTACCATTATGAATGCCAACGACGCGCGCACCTTCTATCAAACCAAGATCATGGCCATCTACCAAGATACTACCAAGGAACAACTTGGCAAGCTGGTAAAAAGCAAATGTCCTAAAGAGGCTAAGTCGATCGAACTCAAAGGCCTAACCGATAGCCTTAGTTATGCCTTCGGCTATCTCAATGGCGACGGTATCGCACAGAATATTTTGAAAGGTGACTCCGCTACCGAAGACTTCAACGAACTGGTCAAATACATCAACAAAGGCTTGTCGCTCAAACAACACAACCCTGAACTCGCTCAGATGGGTAAGAACATTGGTTTCACCATCAGCAAACAAGAGAAAGAAGGCAAACTCATTGGAATTGATAGCATCGAGACCCGTTTCGAACTCATCAAACAAGGCTTCGTCAATGGTCTGTATGGCGATACCTCCGTATTTGAATTCACTACCGCTAGCGAATATCTACGCACTACCCTTAATTGGATTCAGTTTAAGGATAACCGCGAAGCAGGAGAGGCCTTCCTCGAAGCAAACAAACTCAAAGAAGGCGTCCTCGTAACTGAATCGGGTCTGCAGTATGAGATTTTGGTAAAAGGTAAAGGCGCTCTCCCTACCAAAGATGATAAGGTACGCGTACACTATCATGGCACCCTCATCGATGGTACGGTCTTCGATAGTTCCGTTGAGCGTGGCGAACCGGCCGAGTTTGGTGTCTCACAAGTTATCGCAGGATGGACCGAGGCTCTGCAACTAATGCCCGTAGGCTCGAAGTGGAAACTCTATATCCCATACCAACTGGCCTATGGAGAACGCAATGCCGGACAACAAATAGCCCCTTATTCTGCTCTCATCTTTGAGGTAGAACTCCTCGACATTGTCAAAGAATAATCGACATTCAATTCGCACAACAAAAGCCCGCTTCCCATATCGGGAGGTGGGCTTTGTAGTAGAAAATGAATAGGATAGAGTAGAGATAATCTCCCATGGGCGTCATCGCAAAACAGAGTTTCAAAGGCACTATCGTCAACTATATTGGTGTGGGCATTGGCTTTATCACCACATTCTTTGTGTTGACACGCTTCCTATCCCCCGAGGATATCGGACTGGCACGCGTGCTGATCGATGCCGCAACACTCTTTGTGAGTCTCGCAAGCCTGGGTACTACCTCCTCCATATTCCGCTTTCACCCCTACTTCCTCGATAAGACCAACAACGCTCACGGCTTCTTTTTCCTGACGACCCTCATCCCGTTCATCGGTTTTGTCCTGTTTGCGCTTCTCTTTTGGCTCTTGCATGTGCCCTTGCAACAGTTCTTTGCCGAGAAGTCACCCCTCTTTGTCGACTACTATTACTTTGTCCTACCCATTGCCTTTTTCCTCCTTTACCAAACAACATTCGAGACGCACTCCGCAGTATTGATGCGGATAGTCTTCCCTAAGTTCGTTCGAGAGGTCCTCACACGCTTACTACTCCTTGCCGCCTATCTCCTCTATGCCTTTCATATACTGAGCCTCGATGGCTTCGTTGTCGCTCTCTGTGGTGTATATGCCGTTGCCGCACTCTGTAACTTCGTCTACCTATTGTGCGTCGCAAAGGTATCCTTTCGACCCGATTTCTCTTTCATAAACAAGAAACTGGCATTCCAATGGGTTGCCTACTCCTCGTTCCTACTGCTCTCTGCCTGCGTCGGTATGATGGGACCAACCATCAGTGGATTCTTCGTTACGGCAAAACTGGGACTCGACCACACCGGTGTATACGCTATTGCCACGTATATGGCTGTCATGGTCTCAATCCCTTACCGTTCCCTAAGCACTATCGTACAACCCGACATGGCGAAGGCATCGAAAGAGAAAGACCTACTCAAACTCAATACACTCGCCCAGCAAGCCTCAGCGGTCATGATGTGGATCGCCTTCGTCATCTTAGCCTTGATATGGATCAATATCGATGTCATCTTTGCGATCCTTCCTAACGGCAATCTATATGCTACTGCCCGATATGTAGTACTCTTCTTAGGTATAAGCAACTTGATTACCGTCACCTTCTCTATATCGAATACCGTACTATCCTATTCCCCCTGTTACTATTTCTCGTTACTGTTCTCACTCATCCTCGCAGTGGCAACAGTCCTTCTCAATAACTACCTCATACCTATCTTAGGCATCAACGGGGCCGCTATAACAACCCTCACGGCAAATATCCTATACCTCACAGCACTCTTGCTCTTTGTCCGACTTCGCCTGAAGGTATCCCTTTTATCCAGAACCCTTGGCAAAATCCTATTGATGATAATAGTAGCCGTAATCACAAACGAACTCCTTACCTTCCTTCTATCCAACGCTAACATCTACCTCAGCGCAATACTCCGTACCCTCATCGTTGTCGGAGGGATGGTGCTGTTTACTTATTTCAAGAACATAGTGCCCGACATCACAACTTTTATCCATAACTTCATCACGCGATTCCTAACGAAAACCCGACCTTGATGCGTTACTTCCTCTACTTTGCATATAACGGGACCGATTTCCATGGGTGGCAACGCCAACCCAATGCCTACACCGTGCAAGAAGCCCTGGAAGACGCTCTACAACTCGTCCTCCGCTCTCATACTCCCCTCACCGCAGCCGGACGAACCGATACCGGTGTCCATGCCCAACTCATGGTGGCGCATTTTGATACCGTCACTCCTATCGACGACTACCCCCATTTCTGCCTTCGGCTTAATAGTATCCTCCCTTATTCTATCGCTGTCTATCGCGTCCAACAGGTGATACCTACCGCCCACGCACGCTTCGATGCCCTTTCCCGTAAGTATGAGTATCGAACCACCATGCTGAAAGACCCGTTCCTCGCAGGGGTAACCACTCGCATACCGTCCAATCTCGACTTCGAACTGATGAACCGAGCTGCCCAACGACTCCTCTCACAGGTCGATTTTGCATCCTTCTGCAAAGTGCATACTGATGTCAAGACTACCATCTGTCATCTTTCGCAAGCCGAATGGATACAGACCGACGGACACTGGACTTTCCATATCCGAGCCGACCGTTTTCTTCGAAACATGGTACGCGCTATCGTGGGTACACTCTTCGATGTAGGAAGTGGTAGAACAACCCTTACCGACTTCGAAGACATCCTCTCAGCAGCCCATCGCACTGCCGCAGGCATGTCCGCTCCCGCACAAGGACTATTCTTAGTCGACATCACCTATCCCGATTCCATCTTCCTATCAGAAGATAACTAATCACGACCACAATATGATATACTACGATTGTGGAGACGATACGTCCCCGTGTTGTTCGGGTCGCAAGACCCGTTTGACAATACTACGATTGTGGAGACGGCACGTTCCCGTGTCGTTCAGGTCGCCAGACCCGTTTGATCATACTATGATTGTGGAGACGACACGCCCCCGTGTCGTTCGGGTCGCCAGACCCGTTTGACCATACTGCGATTGTGGAGACGACACGCCCCCGTGTCGTTCGGGTCGTAAGACCCGTTTGACCATACTGCGATTGTGGAAATGACACGCCCCATGTCGTTCTGGTGGAACGCCCGTTGGATTATACTGTGCAGTCCTTTAGCGAAGCGGTCCCGTGTCCTTTAGCACGCAGTGCGATCCGACAGTGAAACGGTCTTTTTACACTTATTTCCCCCATTTTCCTACGTATTTTCCTCCTATCTCGCCAATTCATTGTACTAATACGGCAAATAATCCACCCGTATCTCAAATTATATTTTCACCTTTGTAGCCGTATAAAAACGAATTATTATTGCCTATTATGAAAACACAGTCATCCATCTTTTTAGCACTCGTGATTGCATTGTCATCATGTCATAACACTACCTCTTATCAGCAGATCTCGCAGCAGCAAGTCGACGATATCCTTGCTACTGCCGACATGACAATGCCCGCTATCACACTCCCTGCTATCCCCGATAAGACCTTCAATGTCTTAGATCAAGGAGCAAAGAACGACGGCTCCGAACTAGCTACCGAGGCTATCCAACGCACCATCGATATGGCAAACGAACAAGGCGGTGGCACGGTCATTATCCCTGCCGGCGTTTATCTTACCGGACCTATCGTGTTGCGCTCCAATATCCGACTCTATGCCGAACAGAACGCCTTGGTCATCTTTTCCTCTGACTTCTCCTTGTATCCCATCATCGATGCCAGCTTCGAAGGCGTAGACACCAAACGTTGTCAGTCCCCAATCTCCGCTTCCAATGCCGAGAACATCGCTATATGTGGACAAGGCACCTTCGATGGTTCCGGTGACGCATGGCGACCTCTACGACGCGCAAAGGCTACCGCAAAGCAATGGAAAAAACAGGTAGAAACCGGTGGTGTCGTGTCCGAAGATGGTAAGACATGGTACCCAGACTCATGCGCCATGTATGCTCAGACGCTATGTGTCGACCAGAATGTACCGGTTAATGTACCTAATTGGGACTCGATACAATCATTCTTGCGCCCCGTGATGCTGAACTTTATCAACTGCAAGAATATCCTACTCGAAGGCGTATGCTTCGAGAACTCACCCGCATGGAACCTTCACCCTCTCATGTGCGAGAATCTTGTGCTGAACAACCTCACCGTACGCAATCCGTGGTACTCGCAAAATGGCGATGGTGTCGATGTCGAGTCGTGTAAGAATGTGCTTATCAACAACTCCAAGTTCGATGTGGGCGACGATGCTATCTGCATGAAATCCGGCAAGAACGAAGATGGACGCCGTCGCGCAATGCCTACCGAGAATGTGTTGATCAATGCCTGCACCGTTTATCATGGCCACGGCGGCTTCGTCGTAGGTAGCGAGATGTCGGGCGATGTACGGAACATCGAAGTGAACAACTGCCTCTTTATCGGTACCGATGTCGGACTCCGATTCAAGTCAACCCGTGGCCGTGGCGGCGTGGTGGAGAATATTTATGTCAAGAACATCAATATGGCATCTATCGAAGCCGATGCCCTTACCTTCGACCTCTTCTATGGTGGCAAAGGTGTAGGCGAAGAGTCTGCCGATGAGATCGCTGCACGTATGGCAGCGCAAGTGCCCAAAGTGACCGAGGAGACACCTATCTTCCGTAACATAACCATCGAAAATGTCATCTGCAAAGGTGCTCAACGCGCTATCTATTTCAATGGCTTACCCGAGATGAAAATACAGAATGTCTCGCTCAATAATATTCACATGACTGCCCAACAAGGTGCCTACTTCCACTATACCGATGGACTGACACTGAGCAATGTGTTTATTCGTGCTGCACACGGCAATAGTATGGACTTCGACGAGGTCGACAATGTGGTGCAAAAATAACACCATATCCCCCGTAACGGTTCTCCTAACCGTCCTATTGCTCACACTCTCCCTATCGGCTGAGGCTGAGCAATCGGCGGTCGTCTTTCGTGGGCGCACTGCCTATGCGCTCACCTATTGTCCGGTAGTCCTTCCCTTAGATAGTATCTCCGAGTTCACTACCGCCCAGCGTGACTCGCTCGTGGTCTATCTTAATGGTAACGAACTACCCTCGCAACTCGACGATACCAATGCCGATGGCGTGCCCGACGAACTTTCGTTCCTCGTCTCGCTCTCTCGGTATAGTCGCTATACCATCGAGATACGAACCGCCTCACAACGACCAACTTACCCACAAGAAGTGTGGGCAGAGATGTATCTCAAAGGACCTATCGGAGGTGACTTCCATCAACACACCGCCGAAGGCAAGACCTACGGGATAAAAGCCGTTTCCCAACAGACCTTCTATCCTGCCGACAAGTCCTTCCAACTCATGCACCACCATGGCGTGGCCTTCGAGTCAGAAGAGATGGCATATCGTATATACTTCGACCCACGACAGACTATCGATGTCTATGCCAAACGGCATCCACAACTCGAACTCCAACAATCCCTCTGGTATCCCAACGATAGCCTTCTCGCTCTCGGCTACGGAGACGATGTACTCAAAGTGGGAAACACCATCGGAGTCGGCTCCGTGCGCCCATGGCAGAATAATAAACTGAATAAGTTTCAGTCCTTTACCTCCCGTACACAGCGTATCATCTCGCATGGACCCATCCGCACAATAGTAGAGGTGGAAGTTCGTGGTTGGCAGCCTGCTCCCTCTTCCCCCGACACAGTCACCATGCGACTCCGATATTCTCTCTTTGCTCATCATCGCGATGCCTTCTGCGAAGTGTTCCTCTCTGCGCCCGTATCCTCTTTGGTTACAGGCGTACAGCGTGTCGGCAACGGCCCATCTAAGTATCTTGACTGCTCCGTCGCTTCATGGGGCACCGACTGGCCCGTCAACGATACCATCAAGTATCCCAAAGAAACAATCGGACTGGCCGTCTATGTACCCAAAGCATATCGTGCGCAACAAGTAGGCGATGCCCTCAATACCCTTATCCAACTGCAACCTACCACCTATCTCTGCTTCCACCTCACCGTCGTAAGCCTCAAAGAAGACAATCCACCAGTCACCACACCTCGTCTGTTCTGGTCCTTCGTAACCAAGTGGCAGCGTAACCTACTAAATAACCAATCATTTACTAACCAACTCCTGTCTACCTCTCAAAGGTAGACATACCAGAAAAACGTAGAAAGAATACCAATCCCAAATGTAAAAGCCCACCTGCTCATATCTTAAAGAAATATGGTATAAATTGGCGTCGAGCTGATGATCTAACCTTATCGAAGGGATATCGAAGGGATAACGTAGGGATAGGCTAGGATTAGGTACTCTTGTAAATGCCGAAAAACACCAAAAAATGACATCAAATTACCTAAAATCGTTAATATATAGCAACGAACTGTTAATCACGAAATCTCCGCATAATACCCCGAATGCAAATAGTGTGCATTGTAGGGATGTTCTAAAAATTGCTTTTGAGATGATTTGTGGAATTTTATTTAGT
>CAVJQD010000043.1:0-18683 GCA_963651555.1 uncultured Clostridium sp.
CTAAATAAAATTCCACAAATCATCTCAAAAGCAATTTTTAGAACATCCCTTATTTAATAGCTTGGTTAGCCGTGATTATGATCATTTGCACGATATCATCTACCTTGCAGCCACGGCTGAGGTCATTGACAGGAGCAGCGATGCCTTGGAGGATAGGGCCAATGGCGTTAGCGCCCGAGAAGCGTTCAACCAACTTATATCCGATATTGCCTGCTTGTAGGTCAGGGAAGACGAGTACATTGGCTTTACCTGCGACTTTAGAACCAGGAGCTTTGGTAGCAGCCACGCGTTCCACGAGAGCCGCATCGGCTTGCAGTTCGCCATCGATATCGAGTTCAGGAGCCAACTCTTTTGCGAGTTTGGTAGCCTCTGTTACCTTATCTACGAGTTCGTGTTTTGCCGAGCCTTTGGTAGAGAATGAGAGCATAGCAACGCGCGGTTCGATACCTGCGAGTGTGCGTGCTGTTTCGGCAGTAGAGATAGCGATCTGAGCCAACTCTTGTGCGTTAGGGCAAGGATTGACGGCACAGTCGGCAAAGACTAAGAATCCATGTTCACCTAACTGCTCTGCAGGAGTGAACATCAAGAATGCGCCTGATACGATTGATACACCTGGTTTGGTCTTCAGTATCTGAAAGGCAGGACGGATAGTGTCGGCCGTAGTACCACGAGCACCTGCCAATTCGCCATCGGCATCGCCATTCTTTATCATCAAGCAGCCGAGATAGAGAGGGTCTTGTGCTTTGACGCGTGCCTCTTCCTCTGTCATACCTTTTTTCTTGCGGAGTTCGTAGAGGAGTTGCGAATAGGTTTCCATACGAGGGTCGGTCTTAGGGTCGAGTATCTCGGCTTTTGCGATGTACTCATATCCTTTATCCTTAGCCATCTGATGAATGGTGTCAGGATTGCCAATCAAGATAAGGTTGGCTACTTTGTCACGAAGGATGATGTTTGCAGCCTCAAGAGTACGAGGTTCGTCTCCTTCGGGCAACACGATGCGCTGCGGATTAGCCTGCGCACGTTTGAGCATTTGTTGTAATATGTCCATTGTTATATAAATATAGAATTGTTATGCTTTTTTCTTCTTGAGTTTCTTGACTTCCGATTCGAGTCGAGCAATCTCTTTTTCTTGATTATTGATAGTGGTGAGCAACTCGTTGAGTTCCTCATTCTCTATAGTCGTAGGATACTGTTCATCGACCAATTGGAGGAAGTCGGCAAGTACATTCATATAGTTAGTGAATGCCTCGTAGGCCGACTCGTAGTTTGTGCCTGCTGCATCGATATGATTCATGAAGCGAAGGTGGTCGACCGACTGGAGCAATTGCCAATCTCGCTTGAGTCTCTTATCTTGGCAGAGGTGCACACGTTCGGCAACCGCATAGAGTTTGCTAATGGCCTCTTGTTGGAGGTCGTTACCGTTATATGGAGCAAGGTCTTTGGCTTCGCCAGCCCATGTGAGTGGGTATGGCACTGAAACGGCATCGACAGCGTTCAGTTTCTTGGCTACCTCTTGCGGCATCATGAAGCCGATGTTTTTCTCGAGCAGATAATAAGGCAGGGCTTTCATGAAGTCGAAGATACCCGTACCTGCTTGTTGACGGATACCGAAGGTCTCTGCTCCCATCCAGATATTGACGATGGGCTCTTCTTGCGGTAGGTCGGCAATAATCTGCGCGAACTTAGGCGCATCCATAGGGTAATGGTGCCAAGTATAGTCGGAGAAGTGGAAAGCAAGTTCATCGCTTAGCGCCGTATTGCGGAGAAGCACTTTGAGTCGAGGGGCTGCCACCGATGAATATACATAGTTAGGCGATTTCCAACTCAGGATATGTTTTGCTCCTTCCGTCATGACAACTTTGTAGCCCAACTTGGCAAGAGCCTCAGCAATCTCGTCGGAGTAAAGCAATTCAGTATTCCATACGGAGGTCGACTTCTGTCCGAACAGTTCTTGTGTGAGATGTTGATGGAGACGGAGTTGTTCCTCAAACTCATTCTGGTTATATACAGAAGCGAGTGAGTAGGCATAGGGTGTTGCCACAAACTCTACGCACTTGGTGTCTGCCAGTTCTTTAAGGAGGTCGATCATCTCTGGCACGAACTGTTCAAGCATCTCGAGCATGATACCCGATACGCTGATGGCACATTTGAAGTTGCCATTGGACACTTGTATCATCTCTTTGATGGTGCGGCAGAGCGGCATATACGATGTTTGGCAAAGCCATGAGATATTATCCTCGGTTTGCAGGTCATCGTAGTAATAATGGTCTTGCCCAATTTCAAAGAAGCGGTAGCGTTTGAGTCTATACGGTGCATGTAGACTGAAACAGAAGCATATATTTTTCATACTATTCTAATTTTCTTGTTATAGGGTATGGTTAATTACGCCATCGTAGATGGCTCTCACTTTGAGTCCTGCGTCATACCAACGGATATTGCCGACCTCTTCTCGTCCAAGTTCCCGAAGGCTCTTGTACATAGCGGGGTACTTGACGATGGAGTAGATGGCATCGGCCATGGCATCGATATCCCAATAGTCGGTTTTGATGGCATGTTGGAGTATCTCAGCACAGCCTGATTGTTTGGAGATGATGGTAGGAGTGCCTACCTGCATTGCTTCGAGCGGCGATATACCAAAGGGTTCGGAGACGGAAGGCATGATGTAGACGTCGCTTTCTGCGAGCATCTCTTGCACTTGTCGTCCGCGTAGAAAACCCGTGAAGTGGAATCGGTCGGCTATGCCTCGTTGCGCAACGAGGTCGATCATCTTATTCATCATATCGCCCGAACCTGCCATGACAAAGCGGACTCCGTTTGTCTTTTGCAGTACGCGTGCGGCTGCTTCGACAAAGTACTCTGGACCTTTCTGCATCGTGATACGTCCGAGGAAGGTTACCACCTTGTCTTTGCGTGGGGTCTTGACAAACGATTCGACATCTTTGAGCGGTTCGACGGCATTGTGTACGGTAGAGACTTTTCGAGGGTCTTGTCCATATTTCTCGATGACCGTTTGGCGTGTGAGGTTACTGACGCACATGATGTGGTCTGCCTCGTCCATACCTCTTTTCTCGATAGCATAGACGGTAGGATTGACATTACCACGGGAACGGTCGAAGTCGGTAGCGTGCACATGTATGACGAGCGGTTTGCCCGATATATGTTTGGCAAAAACGCCTGCCGGATAGGTGAGCCAATCGTGCGAGTGGATGATATCGAAGTCGAGTTGATGGGCAAGAACACTTGCCACGGCTTCGTAGTTACCAATCTCCTCGAGGAGGTTATCGGGGTAACGTCCTGAGAAGTTGACACATCCGAGGTCATCGGTGCCTATGCGGCGGTAATCGTAGTGTATGCCTTGTCGGAGGTAGAAGTACTCGTCGGCACTCATACGTCCTTGCAGGCGCTGGTTGACATACTCCCACGAGTTTTCTTTCCAGACGATAGGTACGGTGTTGGCTCCGATGATGCGTAAGAACGATTGGTCTTCGTCGCCCCACGGTTTGGGAATAACGAAGGTGATATGCATATCGGGTTGCTGAGCCATACCCTTGGTGAGTCCATAACTAGCAGTACCAAGTCCTCCTAATATATGCGGTGGGAATTCCCACCCGAACATTAATGCTTGCATAGTCGGGGTATATTAGTTGTTATTATCATCGTCGTTCCATTGTTGGAGTGTGTGCATGACGCTGATGACGGCAGCCACACTGGGTGCAAAACTCATGCCTCCATGTCCTTTGTATGGCGGGTTCCCGTCGTACAGTTCATTAAGAGTGCCAATACAGAGTTCGGACATCTCTTCCTCGTATCCGACCAGTACTCGCTCCACGAAACTGCGTCCGCTGCGTTTGTAGAGGTCGAGGTATGCCGTGACATACGCCGCAATAGTGCAGGGCCATACGGGTCCGTTGTGGAAGTTGCGGTCACGCTCTAACTGTCCGCCGACATAGTTAGGTCGATAGTTACCGCTCTTAGGCGAGAGGGTACGCAGCCCTCGTGGCGTGAGCAGTTCTTTGGTGCATATATCGACTACCGCTTTGCGCTGTTTGCGGTCGAGTGGCGAATAGGGCAGCGATGCAGCCCATATCTGATTGGGTCGTACCTCTCGGTCTTTGTACGCATCGACCACATAGTCGTATAGATAGAGCCCATTCCAGAAGGTAGCAACAAACGAGTTCTTTGCCAATCCAGCCTGTGACTCGAGTAGGTCGGCCTCATGATTGCGTTGCAGTTCGCGCAAGAGCGATGCAGTAAAGCAGAGTGCGTTATACCAGAGTGCGTTTATCTCAACCACATAGCCCGTACGAGGCGTGATAGGTCGTCCGTTCTCGACGGCGTTCATCCATGTAGCCGGTTGATCTGTGCCATTGACATAGAGGAGTGCGTTGGCGTGCACCCAAACGCGAGGGTGGCGTTGCTTGCGGATGAAGTCCATTATATTCTCGCAGATGTCGCCATACTTATCGGCAGCCTCTTTGAGAGAATAATAGAGGGCATATTGCTGAATAGCGCGTATGAACCAGAGCAGTACATCGGGTTCATCCATGCCCTGTAACTTATTCGGTGCTAATGGGTCGGCGAGGAATGCGTTGACCTCTTCGAGCGCCGTTTTGTCCATTATTGCCTCCCAATACTCGGGGCGGTTGATCATGAGGGTACACGAAGGCAATGCAAAGAACTGCTCTCGTGCCGTAGCATGAAACCATGGGTAGCCTGCAAGCAAGTGGCACTTATCTCCTTCACGCTTATAGAACTGCCCTGCGGAGTTCTTGAGGCAGGCGAACATATCGGTGCGGACGATGCGTCGCTCGACCTCTTTGTCCCAGATAGACTTGAGTTTACTTACGGTAGCCGGTGTGATACCTGCAGCGAATATAACGGATTCGCCTTTCTTCATGGGCAGTTCGAAATAGCCAGGCACGAGAAGGTCCTCTTTATAGTCGAAGCCTCGTTCACGCTCTTTCATGTACTCTATGTTCTTGTACCACATTGGGTTATGCTGATACTCGACCGCCTTCGAGAACTGCATATAGAGCGTTGGAAAATTCGGATACATCTGGCATACACCACCGTTGGTGACAGGTGTGCAGTCGGTATTGGCTTGGCTGTTCTCTGTGGTGAGTGCATTGACACTACGGAACGCAAGGAACGGACGAAAGCGTAGGCGAGTGGGCGAGTGGGCTTCGATGAGGGTATATCGAATGAGTACTCGTGGTTCAAAACTAACGAGCATACGCTCTTTTGCCAGTATGACTCCGCCGACACGATAGGTGGTGCGACTTATGACATTGCAGTCGAACTCACGGATATATTTATGTCCGTTTGGCGAGAAGTTATTATCGCCATACTGATGTATGCCCAAGTTGAACTCGGCGCCATGTTGAATGACCGTTTCGTCGAGCGAACTGAGTAGGACATAGTTGTCGTCGCTCAACTCGGGCAGCGGGAGAACGAGTTGCCCATGATACTTGCGAGTATTACAGTCGACTAGCGTGGTACTGTTGTAGGCACCTGCTCGGTTGGTACGAATCATCTCTTTGCTCAGAGAACGCTCGAGGTTGTTAAGCAGTGTCTTATCGAAATTGAGGTATGACATAGGGATGTTCTAAAAATTCCACGTTTAACTATATTATTACTGTTTTGGATGTCTAATCACTTTTTGAGTGCTTTGCGGCTTTTATTTGCTTTACTTTCACTCAGGCGATGCCTGTTAGAACATTCCATAGCATCAGTTATATTTGCCATCAAATCGCATTTGTGCATCGTTTACGAATTGGCGTATCTGCTGTTCGTTGTCCTTGCGGCATATCAGCAGTGCGTTGTCGGACTCTGCGACGATGAAATCGTTGAGACCTTGAATGACTGCCAGTTTGTCTTTCGGTAGCACGATGATGTTATCGTGACTATCGTATAGAGCCGTTTCGCAGCGGAGAGTGACATTGCCGTAAGGGTCTTTTTCGGACTGTTCGTAGAGCGAGCCCCAAGTGCCAAGGTCGCTCCAACCAAAGTCAGCTTCGAGGACATAGACATTATCGGCTTTCTCCATAAGTCCATAGTCGATAGAGATATTGTCGCAAGAAGGGAACATGTCTTGTATGAAGGCGTCTTCTTGCGGCGTAGCCATATAGTCACGACCTGCTTGGAACTTGTTCCATATATGTGGGACATAGGTTTGCAGCGCATGGGTAATGGCTTGCAAGTTCCACAGGAACATACCCGAGTTCCACAAGAACTCGCCCGACTTGAGGAACATCTCAGCCAACTCACGGTTCGGTTTCTCGGTGAAGGTCTTTACCTTGTTGATACCGCGCAGTTGACTATCGGTATCTATCTGTATATATCCATAGCCTGTCTCGGGTCGAGTAGCCTTGATACCGAGCGTGAGCAGGACATCGTTATTGCTTATGAAATCGAGTCCGGTAGCGATAGTCTGACGGAAGGTCTCCTCTTGCAGCACGAGGTGGTCGGATGGTGCAATGATGATATTGGCTTTGTCGGTAAGAGCCTGAATTCGCGCCACAGCGTAAGCGATACAAGGAGCGGTGTTGCGTCGTGCGGGTTCGCAGAGCACTTGACGCTCGTCCATCCATGGGAAAGAGTCGAGCACGAGTTGCTTGTATTGCACATTGGTGACGATGATGACATTGCTCTTAGGGATGAGGGGCAGAAGACGATCGACCGCAAGTTGCAAGAGCGATTTTCCTGTTCCAAAGAAGTCGAGGAACTGTTTGGGTTTATTCTGTCGGCTGTAGGGCCAGAATCGGCTACCTACACCTCCTGCCATGATGACGCAGAAGTTATTGTTGATGTTAGTTGACATATTAAGGTACTATTGTAAAAGGTTAAACATCTGTTTTTCAATGACTAATACCTTTACAGAAGGGATTCGGCGTAAGGTCACCGCTATTCCCTTATTTTTTGCGCTAAGGTAGTACATATTTTTGGGACTTGCAAAGGGTAAGGCTTATTTTTTTAGAGACGTTATATGGCGGAAAATGTGTAGTAATTGACAGTGAGGGTTTGAAGGGGGGGTGATTAGGGATGTTCTAAAAATTCCACGATTCGTTATTTTGCTTCTAATTGGGATGTTTCTTCACTTTTTGAGTGCTTTGTGGTTTTTATTTGTATCTGCTTGACTTTCACTCAGTCACAATGCTCGCATTGCTCCTTCGTTCAAGCCAACCATCTACTAAATAAAATTCCACAAATCATCTCAAAAGCAATTTTTAGAACATCCCTTTAGTAGGTTAACCGGAGAAGAAGGTGTATATCGGTTCGGCGGTTGGAGGCAAGGTCGTGTGTGGTGGTCCAATGGTTGGAATAGACTGTTTGTGAGACTTTGCAATAGATAACCCAATGGTGGTTGATCTTATAGCGCAGGTTAAGGTAATAACGAGCGCCAATGCCGTATATGGCAGGGATAGAAAAAGCATAGAGTACATCATTCTCATAAGTGTAGAAACGGTTTTGATAATCGGGTGCATAAAAGGTTTGCAGGCGCAGTTGGAGCAGGATAGGCACTTGCTGGAACTGGTAGGAGCAGTCCTCAGCGAGCATCACACCGAAGGTCGGTTTTGGTTCTTCCTCTTCTTTAGCGACACTTCCTTCGAGTTGTGTTCGCAGTCGCCATCCTGATCGTTGCCAATCGAGGTAATATCGGAGGTAGGCACGAGTGCGGTCGGCTTTCTCTTTGACTCGTGCTCGCCACTGCATCTGTAGTTCCTCGGAGGCAGCAAAGTCGGCTTGGAGCAAAGCCTCAACGCCTGTGGAGGGTGTCTTGATGCCGTACTTAGGGTAGCGGAACGAGAACACATCTGTATATGCCGAGAAGCGCCAGCGTGCAACGAGGCTCACTTCGGTGCCAAGATAGATTCCATGTTCATCATTATTACGAGACGACTCGCCAAAAGCATTGGCATTGAACACATCGTAAGTAGGTGAATAGTAGCGATAAATGGCAGAGAAGACGAGGTCGTTGATAGGAGCAAGACGAAACCCTGTGATATTAGCGAAGCCCCAACGAAGGTTCTGCGCTGTAGCCACTTCGCCAAAGAGCGAGAAGCGTTGCCTACTCCAACGATAATGGAGTCCTGCTGCGAACTGTTCTTTTCCCTGAAAATAGTTGGCGTTATAATAATTGGCATCGGGCACAAGACGGCGGTTGAAGAGTGTCTCTTTGAGCGTCAGTCCAAACTTTACCTGTTTGTAATGGGCAGAGAGGTTCATGGCAACGGTGTGTTGCCAAACGGTTTGTTTATGGGCAATCTCGCTGTCTGTACGATGGTAGCCTGTGGTCAGGATAGAAGGAAAGGTTGCATCGTCTCGAAGATTAGCATCGACCCTGCGTGCTGAATAGAGGGCTGTCAGTTCGATGTTTGACCAAGAGAGTGTAGCCGCTGTGCCACGGTAGAAGTTATACTCCTGCGTAGAGAGATGGCGAGTGATACCTTCTCGTTGTCGACCTGCTACTGCCACCTGTTTTCCGCCTATAAAGGTAGGACTTCCAAGGACCAATCCGAGTCCGAAGGTAGCACGATAGTCGCCTATGATCCATTTGGTGAGGTGTCGGGTGAGTTGATTGAACTGCACAAAACCGCCATAGTAATCGAAGCCGTAGGTCTTCGTATTCCACCAAGGCTCGCCTGGGTCACGCTCCATGGCACAACCAAACTGAACATGATTGGCATCGCATAAGTATTTGAGGGAGAGATAGAATGGGTCATAGGTTTTGCTTTCAAGGTTACGTGCTTCGGCACGGAGTGTAAGTTTGTGCTTGGCATGATGGAAATCCTCTCGCCAATAGATGGTCTGCTCCGTAGAGTGAGGACCAACATAGACAAATGGAAGCATATTGCGGATATCATAAGACTTGAGTGATGGGATGAGTTGTAGTTCATAGAGTGAATGTATTTCTCGTTGGTAAGCATATAGTAGTATGGCATCGATCTGTTCCTGAGAGAGGAAAGGCAGTTGTTGTAGTTGTTTTTCGGTTGCATCGTTGAGGTTTATTGGTTGTTCACGAAGGGTTTGTAATTCTTGTTCGAGCGTTTCTAAATCGACATCTACATCGTTCTCGAGCGCCGTCTCATAGATATCTTGAATGATCAGTTCGAGCGGCATAGAGGTATCGATGTTCTGCGCAGAAAGGCATCCGAGGCAGAGGGAAACGGCGATACACAGCAATATGTTGCGTATCATTTCCATGCGTAGGCTAATTGGCAGAGGAACGTGACGCCAAGCACGGGGTGCATCTCCGCCGATATGTTCGCTTGGAAGCCCGAGAAGTGGAGTCCTATACCCAGACAGGAGACGACATAGCGATAGTAGTAGACTCCTATCTTGAGCGTGAGTTGTTGGATTGCTTCCCATTCGTAGCCGGTAGCGATACGGAAGGTGTTGTTAACGTCGTAGTCGGCTTGCACATCCCATCGCATGTCGTTCCGAAAATGGTAATCAAACCCTAAGGAGTAGATAGCGGGTAGGAGTCGGCGTGTCTCGGTTAGTTTGAGCGATTGGATGAAGGGGTTAAAGGTTTGAAATCCAAGTGCAAACTTCGGCGTTATGTTCACGACCGTGCCTAACTGCGGCACGGCAGTACATCGGTATCCGACACTCTCGCCACCATAGACGCAGATGAGGTTGGCTTGCAGTCCTAAGGAGAAGCGTCCAAACTTACGCGCCAACGCAACAGCCGCCATCATCTCGGAGTACTGACCATATCCAAAGAACGAATAGGCGAGTCCCACATTGACATACGGATTGGTGTAGGACGCCTGCAAGAGTTCGGTGGATAGGGCTGCGGTGAGGTATTTATTCTCATATTGCAGCGCCACAGAGAAGCGTTCGTCTTGCACCATCGAGGCAGGGTTGTGGAACGCAGCCCAATAGTCGATTCGTGCGGTGGCGGTATTGGCAATGAAGGGACTACTCGGCAAGACCTCGGTTATCTGCGCAGCAATGGGTAGGCAGAATATAAACAAGAGCGAAAATCCGAATAGTAGGCGTTTCTTCATGGCAAGTAGGCGTCTATCCAAGGCGATTATAGCAACATCGCAATGGCTCGTTTGAGGGCGGTGATGAAGGTATCGATCTCCTCTTTTGTGTTATAGAGAGCGAATGAGATTCGCACCGTACCTGGACAATGGAGGTAATCGATAAGCGGTTCGGCACAGTGGTGACCCGTACGAACGGCAACACCTTGTTGGTCGAGCAAGACGCCTACATCGTAAGGATGGGCACCCGTGACATTAAACGAGATGGCACCTGCCTTAGGTTGTCCTTGTGCGTAGACATGTACCTGCGGTATGGCAAGCAACTGCTGCTCGGCATATTGGGCAAGTTCTTGCTCGTGCTGACAGATAGTCGGCATACCTATCTTCTGCACATACTCGAGGGCTTTCATGAAGGCGTACGAACCGATGAAGTTGGGCGTTCCTGCCTCGTACTTATACGGAAGCGTGTTGTAGGTGGTCTTCTCGAACGAGACATGCTCGATCATCTCACCGCCTCCTTCAGCAGGAGGTAAGGTATTGAGCCATTGTTCTTTGCCATAGAACACACCCAATCCTGTAGGTCCATACACCTTGTGAGCAGAGAAAGCGAGGAAGTCGCAATCGAGGTCCTGTACATCGATAGACAGATGCGGTGCTGACTGGGCAGCATCGATACAAACAGGGATGTCATGATCGTGGGCAATGCGAATGATGTCCTTCACAGGATTGATGATACCTAACACATTGCTTACCTGCGCCACACTGACAAGCCGAGTATGTTCGTTCAGCATATTTTGGAAGGCTTCTATATCGAGGGTGAGGTCATCTTTCAAAGGAATAACTCGTAAGGTGGCTTGTTTGCGCTGACAAACCATCTGCCATGGGACGATGTTGGAATGGTGCTCCAACTGCGAGACAATAATCTCATCGCCTGGTCGGATGCCATATTCGCCAAAGCAGTATGCCAACATATTGATCGAGTCGGTAGTGCCTTTGGTGAAGATGATGGAGTTAGGCGACTCGGCACCGATGAACTGCGCCACTGCCTTACGCGCCTCTTCGTGTTGAGTCGTGGCCACCTGACTGAGGTGATGGACACCCCGATGGATGTTGGCATTGAAGTGCGAATAGGCATAAACAATAGCATCGAGCATAGCCTTCGGCTTCTGGCTCGTGGCAGCATTGTCGAAGTAGACAAGTGGTCTGCCATGGACTTTTTCTTCGAGTATGGGGAAATCGTTACGATACATAATTAGGGACGATAGTATGATTGTTCTAATATCTTTTGCGCGTCAGGTTCTTGCAAGAGTTCTTGCAGGGTAACCTCTTTGTTGTTTTCCATATAGGCTTTGCATATCCGCCAGCCGGTCCATGTGCCTAATCGTGCAGGAGCATCTTGACTTATCTCGCTAGTGAAAGGTCCATCGTTGAGATAGGAAGTGAGTATCATGCTCTCCGATCGGAAGAGGTCTTTCTTGTCGATCATACGTTTCCATATATCGGCTTCATACTTTTCGCACCATGCCCATTGCTGCTGGGTGTAACCCATTATTTCGTACTCGGGTTCGTCGGGGAACAGCAGCGAGAGCATATACATCATCTTACCTCGGTATATCATGTTCTCCAATAACCGACCCTGCTCGCTATTGAAAGGCACTTGCCGAAATAGGTAAGCCGACACCACATCGATGGGGATACACTCTTTGCGCATGGTCTGTTTCTGATAATTATACACCACGCGGTTGTAGTACTCGTAGTCGCTACCCAGATACATATCTACGCCTACGGCTATGTCGTTTTCGAGGAAGAGTATCGATGCGTTGAAGCCCGAGACAAAGAAGTAGACTGTCGGCACTTGCCAATCGGGATAGAGATACAACAGTCGCGCAAAGGCATCATTGAGCGATTGCTGCAGGTCGTTGATGTCAGCATACTGCCTCAGTACCTCGGCGTTGGTCTGACGAAAGCCGTAAACAGTGTCACCCAAGAACTGCGGCAAAGCCTCCTTTAAGTACGCTGTATCGGACGCATACACACCTAAGATATCCTCGCAGAAGATAGGCATGAAATAGGGATAATCGGCATAGAGGGTAGTTATACCTTGGTCGATAGCCGTGGTATCGAGATGCAACAAGGCACTGTCGAAACGCACGATAGGCACTTGCACCGCTTGCACATCCTTGGGGAAATATACACGGCTTGTCTTGCAACCTACCGTAAGACTCAAGCACAATAAAACAATAATCTTAGCAAATCTTTCCATCTCTCATCTTTATTACTTGGTCGGAGATAGTGGCAAAATCGGGATCGTGCGTCACGATCACTATCGTCTGACCATATCGGTTACGCATGTCTTGTAGCAGATTTCGAAGTTCCTCTTTGTTGGCACTGTCGAGGCTACCCGAGGGTTCATCGGCCAGTATCACATCGGGATTCATCATCATGGCTCTTGCTGCTGCCACACGCTGTTTCTCGCCACCGGACAACTCATTGGGTTTATGCTTCATACGGTCGGCAAGTCCTAGTTGCGTCAGCAGTTCGGCTGCACGTTCGTGGGCTTTCTTCTGCGAGGTGTTGGCAATCAAGGCTGGCATCATCACGTTCTCCACTGCCGTGAACTCGGGCAAGAGTTGGTGGAACTGAAAGATGAAGCCGATATGGTGATTGCGGAACTGCGCCAACTCTTTCTCTTTGAGTGCGAAGAGGTCGACATCGCCAATACGCACGCTGCCGCTGTCGGGTTTATCGAGCGAACCCATGATCTGCAACAGCGTCGTCTTGCCGGCTCCACTGGGACCTACTATCGACACTATCTCGCCCTTGTCGATGTGCAGGTTAACACCTTTCAGTACCTCCAAAGAGCCATAACTCTTATGTATGTCAATTACGTCTATCATCTGGTTATCTGGTTATTTTGTTTCTATCCAATCGATTGCTGCTTCAATGATATCATCCTTGTCTTCGCTTGTGAGCGTGACCTCTCTATCAGGTTCGATGCCCTCTTCTATCAACTGCTTGTCTCTGTCGTACATCCGCACGCTCGAGAAACGCACGATCCAACCATTAGGCAGTTCGTAACTCATCGGCATGCCGCCTCCTCCACCACTCTTGCCGCCTACGATAAGGGCATTGTCGGCATAACGCATGGCACTGATGAAGAAGTTGGTAGCCGAGTAAGCCGATCGGTTCGACAACACCGCTACGGGTCGCAACCACCGCACTGCCATATCCAAAGTATCGACTGTCACCGCTTGCAGGTTGGAGAAGTCGGTATGACCACTACCTGTCTTATGCTGCTGATAGCCGACGGTACGCGTCTCAGAAAAGAACGTTGCCGCCAACTTCCGTGCATACTCGAGGCTGCCTCCGCCATTGCTGCGCACATCGATAATCAACCCTTGGCAGTCCTTGAAGTAATGGAGTACGTACGCCATGTTCTGCGCCGAGAAACTGTCGGAGAAACTACTATAGCGAATCAGTCCCACACGCCCATCATCAATACGCTGATAGATCAACCCTCCTGCTGTGCGATAGTCGGTGGAGAGATACTTATCGGAGTACAACAGATTCGCATCATAATTTGTTGGATACCCCTCACGCCAAGAGGTGCAGTGCGACACATCAAAAGGTGAGTAGAGGTTCACATGCCCATCTTGCAGGCTATCTAACATCGATGCCAACAGGTCGAACAATCCGTATACATCATTGTCGGCAAGGCGCTGTGCCTTAGGTAGATACTCGTTGTAGATATCGTTCCAATTGATCTGTTTCTCCTCCATGAAACAGTACTTCGTGTCGATAATCTCCCACAGGGCTTCGAAGTTGCCTTCGGGCGTATCGGCATACTCCTCCTCTACACGACTCATGCACGACATCATGCAGCAGCACAATACTATGTAAAAGACTCGTTTCACCATCTGTAAGGTCGTATCTTGGTTACATACTGAAAACAAGTTCCTGCTACTACCGCTACCTCTTCTCGCCGCATCTGAATGCCATGGATAGCATAATGCATAAACTCGTGCCGCACACCTACCACCCATGCCGAATGGCGGAACTGCATATCGAGAGCCAACATCTGACGGACCGTCTGTTTGTTATGAAAACTGGCAAAAGCCAAGCCGTCTGCCACGGCACCGCTCAACTCATAATAACTCTCCCAATACTCAGGCACATATTGCAATCCCACAGCCAAGGTCATCACCTCATAGCGAACCCGATAATGGCTATGCTTACCCGCAAAACGATACGACAGCCCTGCATGCGCACCCACCGACAGTCCTAAGTCCATCGAATAGGGTTTATTCACATTGCTTCCCAGCAATCGACCCGAGTAATCGAGATCGATACAAGGTCCTAATGCCACATTGAGTCCTCGTACGCCTATCAACTGCTCGAAGTTATAATCGGCGCCCCAACCCGACTGCACGCCAAGGTTGTAGATGATGTTCTGCTTCGGTTTATTGAGGAAGAACGCCCCGTTGAGGTACAACTCTCCACGATGCGTCCAAGCAGAGTCTCGGCGAAACATCTGCTCCCATCGGCTACCCAAGCCTACGGTCTGACCGTCATACAACAGCGGCGAGAGATAGGCATCTTGTTGCCACTTACCTCCGTACGCTGCCCATAGTGTACACTCATGTTCTAACCCTTCGGCATGCAACAGACCACTGAAAGGCAAGAAGCAGAATAGTAATATGGTCAGCCGACGTTGCATGATGCTTACGACACTTTCAGCCGTCTACTTCCATCCGTTTGAGGTTCAATCGTTACTGTCACCGTGTCTTCGGGTAACAACGAGGCGATGATATCGGGCCACTCTACGAGGCAGTAGCAACCAGAGTAGAGATAATCCTCTGCACCAAAGTCCTGCGCCTCTGCCACCGACTTGAGTCGGTAACAATCGAAGTGATAGATATCCTCACCCTCGGCATCCTCGTAGACATTGACTATAGCAAAAGTGGGACTGTTCACCACATCGGTTACACCCAGTTCCTCACACAATGCCTTGATGAAAGTGGTCTTGCCCGCACCCATACTTCCCTCAAAAGCATACACACACCGATCGGGATAGACCTCTAAGACACTGCGGAACGGCACTTTTTCGCCCTCGGCGTTGTAGAGAGACAATGTTAAACCGTCTTGTTTGATTGTAAACTCCTTCATAGCCTCCACTATTTGCGTTTCCAATACTGCGAACGCCCCAAGACGCCCAACTTATCGATCGACCCACGCAGTTTGAGTTGTCCTTTCTCGTACGAGATCTTGCCGTGGTAGAAGTTACCCGACTCAGGGTCAAGCACCTTACCGCCCGTCAATGCCCCATCTTTCTCTACCATATCGCGTATGATAACCATACCCAGCACCGGTTTATCTTTGTCTGCACCCTTGCACTCGATGCACACCACGTCCTCTGTCCCAGGGATAAGCATCGCTGCGATCTTGCCGTAGTACTTTCCATTCGTACCTTTGTAGATATGCACCACAGAGTAACTTTGTCCGGTCTTGTCGTCGACCGTGTACCAATCGCCTAAGATGTTACTGACCTGTGCCGAAGCCGAAAAGACGATACTCAGCACGGCTAAAATAGTTAGAATTCGTTTCATATCTTTATTCCTTTTTGTTCTACTAATACCTTATCATTCTCCACAGTCAAACAGCATGGATGATTCATCAGCAACGACAGATTGTAGTCGTCGTGTCCTGCTGGGAAGTTGAACGCCACCGGATAATCGTACTCTGCCACCGCCTGAAGGATAGTCTCCTGCACGGTCTGCCCCATCAGCGGGTCGTCGTCGCAATCGGTGAACTGCCCCACGATAAGTCCCGAGAGCGAAGCCAATACGCCACTCATACGCAGGTTCTGCATCATCCTATCGATGTGATAGTGGCGTTCAGCGATATCCTCAATAAACAGGATACCTCCTTTCTGCACCGCATAGGGTGTACCTTGCAGACCATACAGCACCGACAGATTACCGCCTCGCAATAGTCCCTGCGCTTTGCCCCAGCGGTTCAAACGATGAGGCGGTAGGGTGTATCGCACATCTTGACCGTCTAACAACGAGTAGAAAGCGTCTTGCGATGCTTGCGAACCAACTGTGAGATGCTTTGTCATCAGACCATGAAGCGATGAGATATCTCTCGTACCCAAGAGGTTATGCAGGCAGGTGATGTCACTGAATCCCACCACCAGCGGACAATGCTCCTCGGGTATCACTATCTTATCGATGATCTGCGCCATGCCATAGCCTCCACGGCTACAGAGTAAGATGTCAATGTCTTTGTTTGCCAAGGCGGCATTGATATCGTTCACTCGCTGTTCGGGTGTTCCCGCAAAACGACCGTGCTGTTCGAATACATGTGGCGCTAAGGTCACCTCAAAGCCATGATGCTGCAAAGCCATCTGTGCGCCAATCACATACTGCCGGTCAACCACTCCCGAGGGCGACACGATATGTACCCGTTTTTTCTGTTCCATGTCTACTATTTCAGGAGGCGTTCTCCCTCTCGTGTAATATGCGACAAAGATACGACATTTTCGGGATATGCCCAAATAGGGGGAGTGAACGGCCGCCTGCGGCGTATGGCAACGAATGAGTCATGAACTTCTCAGTCAAAAAAACATAACAAACTATCTATCAACTGACATGGACAATGGGGTTGAAACAAATATTGTCAAATATTGTCCAAATACCCCTCTAAGAGGATCAAGAGATTATCAAATATCCTCAGTTAAAGCCCATTAAAGGACCATTTAAAACAATGAATCGCAACGCATACATCCATACATCTATACATCCATACATTCATACAATTATCCTCGCTGCAAAGATAACACAGAAACGCCCGTTTTGCAACGAGAGCTTTCAATGAAATTTACAAGAAGCATCGAGCGCTCTCGAGATTTTGTTCGTAATTGCGTTTGTAATAGCACTTTACACTAATATAAACTTCAATCGAGTAAAGATAATACAGGGATGCCCATTTGTCAAGGACGCGCGTCACAAAAATTTCACAGCATGAGGACGCACGTCCGCAAAATGCTCCTATCGTTCTGATAGTAAGCAAGATGCAGAGCGCAAAAAAAATGCTATTGTAGGGTATTTTGGGGTCTATAGGTCATAAACCTATAATCAATAGTCGTCAGTGTCGTAAAAAATACGACTTGACTCTATCCAATACGTTTGTCAGTTGGTTGTTACGCTCCGGTTGAGGGACGTTGACGAGAAACTGTTTCATCTTAGTGTACGAAATATCCTCACCATAAAACAATGTATCACCTATCTTACTGGTAGGCTTCTCACGTAAGAAATCCAACAACTTTTCCCGTTCTCGATTGAGGGGACTCATTTGCGATTGGAAGTCGTGCTGCGACAGTTTTCCACTTTTGAACTGCTTACGCAAATCGGCACGAATGGCATATATCTGCTGCAAGCGTTTCTCGCTGTCAGCGAGTTGTTGATCTAGTTCAGCGACCATGTCTCTCATTTGCACAAAATGCCTTTTCATAAGTGCATTATGAAAGCCATCTTCTCGTCTTTTATAGTATTTTTCATTACTAACCAACTGTTTCTTGAGACGGGCTATTTGGTTGTTTAGATGTAAGATCGTTATCTCATTTTGGTCGAGCGTTAGCAGTCCCTCTTCGTTGAATATAGCCAACACCTCTTCGAGGGTATAGTGCTGGTACTTCGTCTTTGCTTCATCGTAGCGAGTGTTTATTTGCATAAAATTCGACCAAAGCGATAAAAAACTGCTGACCTGTTTGCAATGGGTATTTCCTTCGCCATCGACCAATGTACAGCGATTAGACCCCGACAAAGGCGAGCCAGAAATACCGCACACCATCCACACACGACCTTGTTCGTCCTGCTCGGTGGCTTCAGGTACATTGAGCAACCATTCGATAAGCACGCCTAAGGTAGGGCACTCGAAACCGTTGGTGCCCGTATAGGCTAAGCCGTTGCGCATAGGGATGCGTGCAAGAAACATACGGCTGTCCGACAAGATACGCTCTCGATGGGCATAGAAGGTCTGAAAATAGGTTAGGAATAGTTGTGAACGAGACATTACTGCAGCATCGGCATTAGAGTCTTTCTTTTCATCGTTTTTCGTCGATTGGGACGCACCATAGCGACCGATACAAAAATATGTGCCGGTAGTGTCTAACTTTAGTGTGTTGGAAACTGGTTGCTCTGAGTTATTGTTCTCGTAGCAAGTGAGGGTTCTGCCATCAAGCAGGGTAATGGTTTGTGTCTTTTCCATTGTTTGTTTTTAATTAAATGATTTAACAAATCCTAATTCGTATCAATTGTACCACCGTGGCCCTAGGACTCAGGCTCGGTTGGTGTGGTGTTTAAGCCAACTCTGGATACATCAATATGTCAATAAACGCTTTACGAGAAACGGAGCATTTAGGCCTAACAGACAGACTTGTTTATTGACTGCGCTGGACAAAATGAGCCCTTCTTCATAAAACGATACAAAGATAAGTAAAACATTTGGAATCTGCAAGAAAAAAGTGAGGAATCTAGTGGGGAGACTAGTAGTTCTAGAGGTTCTAGATGATCTAGAAGAACTAGTCAGTGAGGATACATGAGATAGTGATAAAAACAAAGAGCCTCGAAGAGAAATCTTCGAGGCTCTGAAAAATGGCGGCTACCTACTCTCCCACAACACGCAGTACCA
>CAVJQD010000044.1:0-18261 GCA_963651555.1 uncultured Clostridium sp.
CATATACTAAATAAAATTCCACAAATCATCTCAAAAGCAATTTTTAGAACATCCCAGTCAAATATTCCTTGGATAGACCCAAGGTGTTTTGTTGCTTTGTGGGGAAGGTAATTGTAAAATTGAGAAATTGTCTCTATCTTTGTCCTTTGAAAATAATATGCGCTAATCAATACGATTTATGGCAGAAAATGATATAATGATTGAGTACGATAATGTGACTCATTACTACGGCAAACGACTCATATACAAAGATTTGTCGTTTACTGTGCCTCGTGGACGAATACTTGGACTCCTCGGTAAAAACGGTACGGGTAAGACCACAACTATCAACATCCTCTCAGGTTTTATCCAACCTCGAAGTGGTTCTTGTCGCCTTTTAGGATGCGATACTCGCAATATGCCGTCTGAAGTGCGGCAACGCATTGGACTGCTGCTTGAGGGGCATGTGCAGTATCCATTTATGACTATTCGGCAGATAGAGCGTTTCTATGCACCTTTCTATCCGCATTGGAATAAGGACGCTTACTATGAGTTGATGCAACTCTTACATGTGAAAGACTATCAGCATCTTAGTCAGATGTCGAACGGCCAACGGTCGCAAGTGGCACTTGGTCTGTTGATGGCTCAAGACCCTGAACTGCTTATCTTAGACGATTTCTCATTGGGTCTGGACCCTGGTTATAGGCGACTCTTTGTAGAGTACCTACGCGACTTCTGCAAATCGAAAGGTAAGACGGTGTTTTTGACCTCTCATATCATACAAGACCTCGAACGGCTCGTTGATGACTGTATCATCATGGACTATGGTAAGATATTACGTCAATGTCCTGTATCTGAACTTATTACGCCTACCAGTACTCTTGAAGATACCTTCATTGAGATGACGGGTAAATACTAAAATCGATAATATGATTCGCAGTATATTATGATACGCAGTATATTTTTCAAAGAATGGCTTAAGACGAGGATAGTGGTGATTCTCTCTGTTCTGCTTAGTCTTGCTCTGTGTGCTTACTTACTTCTTAGCACAAGTAGGCTGATAGACCTCAATGGCACGATGCCTGTGTGGGATACACTTCTCAACAGAGATGTGGTGCTCATCGAACTGCTTCGTTATCTGCCGCTTATAGTCGGAGTGCTGCTGGGTATTGCTCAGTGTTTACCCGAGATGACGCAGAAACGCATCAAGTTGACGCTTCATCTGCCTATTGACAATTGGAAAAGTATAGGTTGTATGGTGCTTTACGGTGCAATCGTCATGATTGTGCTTGCTGTTCTCGACTTAGGCGTCTGCCTTATTGTGCTTGCCAAGTGGTTACCTGCAGAACTGCTATTGCGCATTTTCCTTACTGCTTGCGTATGGTATCTTGCAGGGCTGCTTGCCTATTTCTTTGCTATATGGATAGCGCTTGAGCCGACATGGAAAATGCGAATACTTGAGTTGATTTTTGCTGGTGCTTGTATGCGTGGGTTCTTCATGAGTACTATGCCTGAGACCTACAATGCTTTCTTGCCTATCATGTTGATATTCACTATTCTATGCGCAGCGTTGCCGATGATCAGTATTAACCGTTTCAAACAAGGTATTGGACTCTAAATTTGCATAGTTATGAAAGGAATAAAGATATACAAAGGTTTCGTTATTATTGTGGCTGTTGGACTTTTGATGTGGATTCTTCCGTGGCTCTATGCGATGATTACACCTGTAGAGAAAGGTGAAACCTTCATCTATTATAGTCCACTGCTTGACGATTTTATCACTCGCGACAATGGCGATTTTGTCGATATGCAAGGTAATCGATATACTCAAGCGCAGACTGACTCGCTCTTGCCTTATTTTTTCTATCGGCAACTGCTTTCTGAAGGACGACTGCCTGATTCACTCTTTGGGCAACCGATGGATACGAAACTACTTCGTCGTGAGCAGTTTACATTCAAGACAAGTCCTGCGCAACTCAATAAGCCGCGTGTACCGCTGTATGAGATGTTGGATTCGGAATCGGGTAGGGTTGATCTGCAGATGCCCGAGGATGTGTTTCGATTGACGGATAACGGACTCGAGTTTATCACTGCCGAGACCAATAAGGTCAATCGGGATAAGTCTGATATGTTCACATCGGTACTACGGGCACATGGTTTCGTGTTCCCTGTGGACTTGATATGGGGCAATGGGTCGGTGCGTAAGCCGTACGATAATGGTTTTTTGATGACGGATAGCGAAGGCAAACTGTTTAATCTCCGTATGGCGAAAGGGAGTCCTATCGTTCATAATATTTCGATGCCTGATTCAGTTCATCTCATTGCACTTTTTACTACCGAATATGATGATATGCGTAATCTTGGTTTTGTGGTTGATGACCATTACCATGTCTATGCTGTCAGTCGTAAGGACTATGCGCTGCAACCATTTGGTATCCCTACCTACGACCCGCAGCAGATGCAGATTCTCATGATGGGCAATATGCACGATATCACGGTGCGTATCTATACCGCAACCGATACGCGCTATTATGCGCTTCGTGCCGATGATTATTCGCTTATCCGTGAGCATATCATACCTGACCCTGAACCCACAGGTTGGAAGAAAGCGGAGAAGTATATACTGCCGATTCGTGTTTCGCTTACCTCTTGGCAGTCGCCTACTATATTCCCGCGGGTTAATGACTGACGGGGACAACTGACCACACTGCGCTGATGGACAGATTAACTTGAGATGTGACATGAATGGGTCGTAAAATACGTGGTCAAAAAAAATATATAAAACATTCTCCATTAAAGCCCATTAAAGGACCATTAAAAAAGAGATTAGAACGCGCTGCGTGCTGAGATTGATTGACTAAAACGGACGCCTGCGGTGTATTGACATTAATTAAGCATAAGGTGTAGATTATTAGTGATATGATGTGAATTTTGAGAGGCTGTCTAACAAGTACTATATATCTCGCAGGCGAGGCGTCCGCGCCCCTAGTAGCAAAGCATAGTCAGTTGGGAATTTTGACTTGTTAGACAGCCTCTACGGTACAATATTCCGAGGATGAGGACGCAAATTCTCTAACATGTTCGAATAAGGTCTATTATTATTCCCCGTCATATAAAATGACTTATAGCGTGAATTGTTTGCTATATTATATATTTTTCATACCTTTGCAGGGAGGAATATTATAAACAGAATTGCAGATGGAAAATCCTAATTTAGGGCAAATGCCGCGGGTGGTAAGTCCCTTTTCGCATGCTATGCGATGGGGTATGCTTCTTGGTTTGTGCTTTATAGTCAACTTCTTAATGTCGGTTTCTGGTATTGCGGTATTGTCATTTTTTACTTGGGCACTGGATATCTTTATCTTGTATCTCGTTTATCGCATTGCGAAGAATTATCGTGACAAAGAATGTGAAGGACAAATACGTTACGGGCAAGTGCTCTCGTATATCTTGCTGCTGTTCTTCTTTGCGGCTCTTATTGCAGGTGTTGTGAAATATATCTATCTGCAGTTTATTGCGCCAGATTATCTAAACACCTTATATAATCAGACGATGCTCTTGTTGGAGAGTCTTGGAACAAACCTTCCTGAGAACTTTGATGTACAGTTGCAACAACTATTGCAACCTATTCAATATACATTTCAATCAATCACATCCGACTGCTTCCTTGGATGCTTTGTCGGAGTTATATACGGCTTTTTTATTCGCCGAAATTAGTATTAGTTAGTAGTATTATGGATATTTCAGTTATAGTTCCTCTATTTAACGAGGCAGAGTCGTTAACAGAACTGCAAGCATGGATTGAGCGCGTGATGCGTGAGAATGGTTATTCGTACGAAGTGATCTATGTGGATGATGGTTCGACGGATAACTCGTGGGAGGTAATCAATCAATTGGCGCAAGCTAATTCGGCTGTGCATAGCATCAAGTTTATGCATAACTATGGTAAGTCGGCAGCGTTATACTGCGGTTTTCGTCGTGCCGAGGGCGATGTGGTTATCACGATGGATGCAGACCTGCAAGACTCGCCTGATGAGATACCAGGTTTGTATAAGATGATTACAGAGGAGCATTACGACCTTGTGAGTGGTTGGAAGAAGAAACGTTACGACAATAAGCTCACAAAGAACTTACCTTCGAAGTTGTTCAATGCTACAGCGCGTAAAGTGACGGGTATTCAGTTGCACGACATGAACTGCGGATTGAAAGCCTATCGCAAAGAGGTGGTGAAGAATATTGAGGTGTTCTCTGAGATGCACCGTTATATTCCTTATTTGGCTAAGACGGCAGGTTTTACCAAGATAGGTGAGAAGGTGGTGCAGCACCGTAAGCGTGAGCATGGTGTCAGTAAGTTTGGTATGAACCGATTCGTCAATGGTTATCTTGATTTGATGACGCTATGGTTTTTGACGAAGTTTGGCAAGCAACCGATGCATTTCTTTGGTTTGATTGGTTCGCTTATGTTTTTTATCGGATTTATTGCTATCGTTGTGGTGGGTGTGAATAAGATTGTAGCTTTGGTTAATCAGTTGCCTGCTATCTTGGTGACCGATAGTCCTTATTTCTATTTGGCAATCTTGTCGATGGTATTGGGTATGATGCTTTTCTTGACGGGATTCCTTGCAGAGCTTGTGCTGCGTAACTCGCAGGAGAGGAATAACTATTTGATTGAGAAGGAATTCTGATTGTGTGTATTATGATTCCTACTATCACGCAGGATAATCTCTATTTGTTTTTGCCAGGTAAGATTGCTTGGATGGCTGACTATATGATGCAAGATACGAACAGCAGTGTTGTGGTGGCGGTATGCAAGATATATCAGTTTGAGCTTTATGCTCAATTAGAGCAAGAGCACACTAAGTTATGGCATGAAGGACCTGTTTCGCTCTATCAGCGTCTATTACAATCAAAATGAAAGTCCTCTTTTTCAGTGCGTGGTATCCGACAGAACGAGACGCGATGGCGGGTTTGTTTGTTCAGAAACATGCCGATGCTGTCCGTGGGGCGGGTGCTGATGTGCGTGTGCTCTATTCGGAAAAGACGGGATTTGCTTGGTTCTGCGACATGGTACGAGGGCTGCAACACTTGCGCAAAGTGTGGGGACTGCCCGATGTAGTGCAGATGAATGTGCTGGATAAAAACGGCGTGTTGGCGCTGTGGCTCAAAAGGCGGTATCATATTCCTTATGTTATAGTGGAGCATTGGACCGGATATCTACCTGCTAATAAGTCTTTTAAGGGCGGATGGCATGGGAGTGTTATGCGGCATATTGCTAAACAAGCATCGTGTATCTTACCTGTGAGTAACATGCTTGGTGAGGCAATGCGGGCATGTGGCATTGAGAATGCACACTGGCACAAGATAAACAATGTGGTGGATGACTTCTTCTACACTCTCCCCGCAGACCTTATTCCACGCAAAACCAACAAGATACGTCTGCTGCACGTCAGTTGTTTTGACGAGAAAGCCAAGAACGTGCAAGGACTACTTCGTGCATATCGTAATGCCCTAAACACTAATCCAAATATGGAATTAGTGTTAGTTGGTACGGGTGTTGATTTTCAGGTGGATAAAGAGTATGCCGATTCTTTGAACTTTCCTGCAGAGAGTATAACTTGGACGGGTGAACTTACTCCACAAGACGTGTGTCAATGGATGTATTCAAGTGACGCTTTTGTATTGTTTTCTCGATATGAAACTTTTTCCGTTGTATTGGCGGAGAGTCAAGCAGTGGGGCTGCCAATTATTACATCGCGCGTTGCAGGAATAGCAGTGGACCTACCAACTGACTGTGGAATAGTGGTAGAACCTGAAGACGAACAAGCACTTACGAAGGCAATTCTCTATATGTCCGAACACTTGCAAGACTATCCTGCTGCGAAGATACGTCCTTATGGAAAGCAATATAGTTTTGAGAATATAGGTAAGGCACTGATGGATGTTTATCGAGCGGCAACGGAACGTTCGTAGCGGATAATAAGGGATATATACCAAACCAGTTGTACTGCAATGACAAGGGCACTGCATAGGCTATAGCCGATGATGGCGTTATAAAAACTATGTGTCATAATACCAATCAACATACCCACTAAACGGGCACTTACTAATAGAATTTCGAGCAGGAGTCCTATTTTTTGTTTACGGAATATATCGCTTAAGAAACAAATAGGTGCAACCAGCATTGACATGGTGAGCCATGGCAGCATCACTCGGATATAATGACCCGTCACATCCCAATCAGCACCCAATAGCCACCTCGTTAGCCAGGGTAAGATAATGTATAATAGTGCGAAACAAGGAACGATGATAAGAAGGGTTAGTAAGAAGAATTTGCGGAAGAAATGAGCTATTGTTTGTTTTTTATTTACTCGTTCTGTGACCTGTTGAAATAGCACCTGATAGAGTGATGCAGAAATCATGTTGAGTGGACGGAAGGCGAGGGTTATTGCCATGCCAAAGAATCCTAAAGATGTTAGTCCAAAGAAGGGTGTCAACAATAGCGAGGGTAGATTGCTGCTTAGGGTGTTGACTAAGGCGCGTGGCATGGAGTATTTAGGGAAATTGCTATACTCGTGTGCGGCATCTTTGCAGGTATCTTTGTCGATATTGAACCACTCACGTAATCCTTTTTTCCATGAACGAAACATGCTGATAATCACTGCTATGACAGGTGCAATGACGGTGGAACATATCAATCCACCTTGCAGTAGACCGGCATATCCACATCCGATTTTAGAACCGGCATTGAGTATCGACTGCGACATCTGATAGCGACTGATGTTGCCAAAGGATTTATGGCGTGTATAGTAATAGTTGAGCAGTGTCCAGAAACCGGATATACCCACGAAAAAGGGCATCAGCCAATACCAATGTGCTAATGATGGTGTATTGAATAAGCGAGAGATAGGTTGGGAAAATGGAACGGTGAGGATTATCACTGTAACGACACAAAGCAGTATGAATAGCCCTACTTGAAACACGCCTTTTGCTTGTTTCTCTTCTTTGGGTAAGACGATGGCATATTGATATTCGGCAGTGGCAAGAATCGTCAAGACGCCACCGATGCTTAGGAAGAGATTCAATAAACCGAAGTCGTCGGGCGCATAGAGTCGGGTGAGGATAGGGTAGACAATCAGTCCGATGACCTGCGCTAATACGTTAGCCGAAAACAACTTCCCGAAGTTGCGTACGCCTTGTGAATGTAAGTATGTCTGAATCTTTGCCATTGACCTTGCAAAGGTACGAAACATTGATGTCTTATACAAACATGGACAAAAAGTAAACAGAACGCACTGTGTGCTAATGGACACAAGACCGCTGCGATAACGGTCTTGCTTGGTCAAAAAAACTTAGTTCAAAAACAATTATCAACTCATTATAAACAACTATCAACCATTCGGTTGGAACAAATATTGTCCCAATATTCCAAAGATGTGTTTGGGTAGTTTTTACTTGATTGCCTTGATATAAACCTAATACTTTGCCTTGATGCAGGACTTATATAAAATCATTCTATACCTCTTATGTGGTAGGGTAACGGTTTGGTATCGGTATGGATATATGACCGAGATTTGACGCTAAAATGACTTCGGAAGTCTATGCTTGTATCTATAATGTGCTTGCGAATGTCTTGAAGAGCATATTTTTCTTCTTGCATGTTGCTGCTATGCGGATTTCTTCGTAACTTTGCAGCCTATATAAGAAAAATTGCAATACTTACATTTTATTAATATAATATCATGGCAGAAAAAGAATTGAATCTGTTGGCTGATTTTCCTGCGGTCTCGACAAAGACTTGGAAGGACAAAATCATCACCGACTTGAAAGGCGCCGACTTCGAGAAGAAACTCGTATGGCGCACACCAGAAGGCTTCAACGTGCAACCATTTTATCGCCGCGAAGACCTGAAAGGACTTAAGACAACCGTATCCGCACCAGGGCAGTTCCCTTATGTACGTGGTACAAAGACAAACAACGAATGGGCTATTCGTCAGAACATCTGCGCTTGCAAGAATGCTCGTAAGGCGAATGCGAAAGCCCTAGAAGTACTTAACAAAGGCATCACTTCGCTTGGTTTCTGCCTCGACAAAGAGAAACTGAACTACCATTTCATCAAAGTGCTGCTCAATGACATCAAGGCGGATGCCATCAACATCAACTTCAGCATCTGTCCTTGTGCTGCTCCTGAACTGGCAAACATCCTCGTTCGCTACTATGGCCGTATGGGATACGATGTGAAGCATATTCAGGGCTCTATCAACGTAGACCCTATCAAGCAGATGCTCCTTAAGGGTAAACTGCTCAGCCGTGAGCAAGTGTCCGAGAAGATAGTTGCAACTGTTAAAGCGGCTAAGTCGCTGCCTAACTACCGCGTGGTAGGTGTCAACTCTGTCATCCTCAATAACTCAGGTGCTTACTGCGCACAAGAGTTGGCTTATGCTCTTGCTTGGGGCGCTGACTACATGACTATGCTCACCGAAGCAGGTGTACCTAACTACAAGGCAGCTAACGCTATCCGTTTCAACATGGGTATCGGTGGCAACTACTTCATGGAGATTGCCAAGTTCCGTGCCGCTCGTATGTTGTGGGCAAAGATAGTAGAGGCTTACAAAGCACCGGTCTTCACCGCTGCACTCAAAGAGGCTGCTAAGATGAATGTTAGTGCAGAGACTAGTCGTTTCAATATGACCGTCTTTGATGCTTATGTCAATCTGCTCCGCTCACAGACAGAGACAATGTCTGCTGCCATAGCTAGCGTGGATGAGATCGTTGTTACTCCGTTTGATGTCACTTACGAACAACCGACCGATTTTTCGGAGCGTATTGCTCGTAACCAACAGTTGCTGCTCAAGGAAGAGGCACACTTCGACAAAGTTGTTGACCCTGCAGCAGGTTCGTTCTATTTGGAGAACCTCACGCACGCTATCGCTACCGAGGCTTGGAAGCAGTTCCTTGCAATCGAAGAACAAGGTGGTATGTATGAGATGGTAGCCGCAGGCAAGGTACAAGATGCTATCCAAGAGAACCTTACAAAGCGTCTTGCTGACGTGGCTAAGCGCAAAGAGATACTGCTTGGTTCGAACCAGTATCCTAACTTCACCGAGAAGGCTGCCAAGAAGATTAAGAACACCGATTGCGGTTGTGGCTGCTGTGCTAAGCACGAGAGTCAGATACCTACACTGCCTATTGCACGTGCTGCAGAAGAGTTTGAGGCACTGCGTCTGGAGACTGAGGCATCGAAGAAACAACCGGTGGCATTCATGCTCACCATGGGTAACCTCGCTATGCGTATTGCTCGTGCACAGTTCTCTTGCAACTTTCTCGCATGTGCAGGCTATAAGGTGATAGACAACAATGGTTTCAAGACCGTAAAAGAGGGTATCAAGGCTGCTCGTAAGGCGAAAGCCGACATCATCGTACTCTGCTCGAGCGATGACGAATACGCAACATTGGCACCTGAGGCATGGAAAGAGCTGAACGGAGCTAAGGAGATATTCATCGTGGCTGGCGCACCTGCCTGCACCGAAGACCTCCAGAAACTCGGTATCAATAATTTCATCAATGTACGAAGCAATGTGCTTGAGACATTGAAGTCACTGAACAAACAACTGCTGAACAAATAAGTTTAACAACAGAGAGTCGCTTGTTCCGTCAAAAGCGATCGTGTCTTTTTAGTCAAAAAATAATAAAAAATAAATATAAAAACTCATTTTATATGTTTGATGATCCATATAACGATATTGTTTATTCTATAGTAGGAGCTGCCTATGAAGTGCAGAAAGAACTACATGGAGGATTATCAGAGGCAATATATCATGAGGCACTATGTTTAGAGCTACAAAACAGAGATATCAAATCTGAATCAGAAGCAGAACTTATTGTTTATTATAAAAATAAGCCATTACAGAAACGATACAGAGTAGATATCTTGTGCGCAGATGACATCATCTTAGAACTAAAAGCTGTAGATGACCTCATATCTGAGCACCGTGCCCAACTATATAATTATCTACGCATCACAAGAAAACCAATAGGTATATTGATTAATTTTTCCAAGAGTGGAGTACAAATTGAAAAGTATAAATATGACTTTCTTGAGAATAATGTAGATTTCTATAATATAGAGTTTAGAAAGAATGTTTTTTAGATTTTTTTGACCGCAAAAATAAGCAACGTTTTTGACAGCAAGACAAAACTAAATGTATTAGACAATGAAACCAGATTTTAAGACAATTGACATCAATAAGGTTTCTGCTTCTCATGTTGAAGGAGCCAATGAAGCCAGCTGGCAGACGCCAGAACTGATAGACGTCAAGCCTATCTATACCAAAGAAGACCTCGAGGGCATGGAGCACCTCGACTATGTCTCCGGTATCCCACCATTCCTCCGTGGCCCGTACAGCGCCATGTACCCATTGCGTCCTTGGACTATCCGTCAGTATGCAGGATTCTCCACAGCTGAGGAGTCCAATGCTTTCTATCGTCGTAACCTCGCCAGTGGACAGAAAGGTCTGTCTGTAGCATTCGACCTTCCAACACACCGTGGCTACAATGCCGACAACATGCGTGTTGTAGGTGATGTGGGAAAAGCAGGTGTCAGCATCTGCTCTCTCGAGGATATGAAAGTCCTCTTTGCAGGTATCCCATTGAACAAAATGTCCGTCTCTATGACGATGAACGGTGCTGTGCTGCCTATCTTGGCGTTCTATATCAACGCAGGTCTCGAGCAGGGTGCTAAACTCGAAGAGATGGCTGGTACTATCCAGAACGATATCCTCAAGGAGTTTATGGTGCGTAACACCTATATCTATCCGCCTAAGTTCTCAATGAAGATTATCGCTGATATCTTTGAGTACACCTCGCAGAACATGCCTAAGTTCAACTCTATCTCTATCTCTGGTTATCACATGCAAGAGGCAGGTGCTACCGCTGATATCGAGTTGGCATACACTCTTGCCGATGGTATGGAGTATCTCCGTGCAGGTATCAATGCCGGCATGGATGTTGACACGTTCGCTCCACGTCTGTCCTTCTTCTGGGCTATCGGTATGAACCACTTCATGGAGATTGCTAAGATGCGTGCTGCTCGTATGCTCTGGGCAAAGATCGTGAAGTCGTTCGGCGCTAAGAACCCGAAATCCATGGCACTGCGTACTCACTGCCAGACATCCGGTTGGTCGCTCACCGAGCAAGACCCATTCAACAACGTAGGTCGTACTTGTATAGAGGCTATGGGTGCTGCACTTGGTCATACTCAGTCGCTACACACCAACGCCCTCGACGAGGCTATCGCATTGCCTACCGACTTCTCGGCTCGTATTGCTCGTAACACTCAGATATATATACAAGAGGAGACCAAGGTCTGCAAAGAGATTGACCCATGGGGCGGTTCTTACTATGTAGAGTCGCTCACACAGGAGATCATGAACAAGGCTTGGGAGCATATCCAGGAGATTGAGAAACTGGGTGGTATGGCTGCCGCTATCGAGACCGGTATTCCAAAGATGCGTATTGAAGAGGCTGCTGCACGTACACAGGCTCGTATCGACTCGGGTACGCAGAAAATTATCGGTGTCAACGAGTATCGTCTTGACCACGAAGACCCAATCGATATCCTTGAGATCGATAACACGGCCGTTCGTGAGGAGCAGGTGGCTCGACTCAAAGAGTTGCGTGCTAATCGTGACGAGAAAGCCGTACAAGAGGCTTTGGCAGAGATAACAGCCACTGTTCAAGAATGGGCAGACGGCAAAAAATGTTCCAACAACCTCCTAGCATTGGCTGTCAAAGCCGCAGGACTTCGTGCTTCGTTGGGTGAGATTTCCGACGCTTGCGAGAAAGTTGTTGGACGATATAAAGCAACTATTAGAACTATTTCAGGCGTGTACGCAGCAGGAACAAAGAACGACAGTGACTTCATCCGTGCAAAGGAACTCACTGCAGCCTTCGCTAAGAAAGAAGGTCGTCAACCTCGTATCATGATTGCCAAGATGGGCCAAGATGGTCACGACCGTGGTGCGAAAGTAGTAGCAACAGGTTATGCCGATTGCGGTTTCGATGTGGATATGGGACCTTTGTTCCAGACTCCGGAAGAGGCTGCTAAGCAGGCTGTAGAGAACGACGTACATATCCTCGGCGTTAGCTCACTGGCAGCAGGACACAAGACTCTCATCCCTCAAGTGATTGAGGAACTGAAGAAACTGGGTCGTCCTGATATCATGGTTATCGCCGGTGGAGTCATCCCTGCTCAGGACTACGACTTCCTCTACAAAGCAGGTGTTGCCGCTATCTTCGGTCCTGGTTCGCCGGTCGCTAAGTCCGCTTGCACCATGATGGAACTACTCATGCAAGAGTAATCCGTCTGCGGAATAATAATAAACAGAGAGTGCGTCAGTCCTTGGCGCACTCTTTTTTTGTAGTTGATTATAGAGGTTATAGTTGATTATAGAGTGGATAGGGCTAATATGACGAATAAGGCTAATAGGACCTTTTTGAAAAAGACGCGAGTTGCAGCTATGTGCGACTTGCGTCTTTTGGAAATTGTCTAAGCTTAGAGCTATTTCTAAGTATAGAACTCGTCCAACTTTTTAAGTAGGGTAGGAGATGCTTAGAAGTTATTCTCTTGGAGCTGGAAGTAACTCTGTGGGTGGTTGCAGACAGGGCAAACAGCCGGTGCTTCCTTGCCTATATAGAGATGACCGCAGTTACGGCATTGCCAGATAGCATCGCCATCACGGCTGAAGACAATCTTATCGTTGATGTTCTTCAGCAGTTTGAGGTAACGCTCCTCGTGTGCTTTTTCGATAGCGGCAACACCTTCCATGATACGTGCAATCTCTTCGAAGCCTTCTTCGCGTGCTTCTTTAGCCATGCGTGGGTACATGTCGGTCCACTCGTCGTTTTCTCCTTCTGCAGCGTCTTTCAAATTGTCCATTGTAGAACCGATACCGTGGACTAATTTGAACCAGAGTTTAGCATGCTCTTTTTCTTGAGCAGCCGTCTCTTCAAACAGAGCAGCAATCTGTTCGTAACCATCTTTCTTGGCTTTGCTCGCATAGTAAGTGTATTTGTTGCGAGCCTTGGATTCGCCTGCAAAAGCTTCCCAAAGGTTGGCTTCTGTCTTGGTGCCTTTTAAGTCTTTCATTGTAGAAAAATGTTTTTAATGGGTTAATATAATATGTTGTTAATTGTTTGTGTCTATAATGTCTTAGCCACTTCTACTTGTTCGAAGGTCTCGATGAGGTCGCCATCGGCAATGTTATTGAAGTTCTTGATGCTCAAACCGCATTCGGTATTGACGCCAGCTTCTTTGATATCGTCTTTGCCATGTTTGAGTGAGGAAAGTTCGCTTGTGTAGATGACGATACCATCACGGATGATGCGGCACTTGTTGGTGCGTTTCACTTTGCCTTCGCGTACGATACAGCCAGCGATAGTACCCACCTTTGAGATGTGGAAGGTCTGCAGTACTTCGAGTGTTGCTGTTACTTCCTCTTTTATCTCAGGTGAAAGCATACCTTCCATGGCTGCTTTTATTTCTTCGATGGCATCGTAGATGATAGAGTAGATACGTATATCCACTTCTTCGCTATCTGCCATTTTGCGTGCTGTGCCGGTTGGACGAACATTGAAGCCTACGATGATAGCGTCGGATGCAGCAGCCAAAAGCACATCGCTATCGGAAATAGCACCTACTGCACCATGAATGACGTTCACTTGAATGTTCTCGGTTGACAGTTTGAGCAAGGAGTCGGTCAATGCTTCTACAGAACCATCGACATCACCTTTGACGATGATATTCAGTTCCTTGAAGTCGCCAATAGCGAGGCGTCGACCAATCTCTTCCAAACCAACATGTTTCTTGGTTCGTATTGACTGTTCTCGTTGCAGTTGCTCACGTTTGTTGGCAATCTCGCGTGCCTCTTGTTCGGTAGGCATTACCACGAAGTCGTCGCCTGCTTGCGGTGCTCCATTGAGACCCAATATCAGTACCGGCTCTCCAGGATGAACTTCTTTGACACGTTGGTTACGTTCGTTGAACATGGCTTTGATACGACCATGTGCAGTACCTGCCAAGACGATGTCGCCCATGTGCAATGTACCATCTTGAACGAGAATTGTTGCGATATATCCACGTCCTTTGTCCAATGAGGACTCGATGATAGAACCTTTGGCGCGGCGTTTTGGATTGGCTTTGAGGTCGAGCAGTTCTGCTTCAAGAAGCACTTTCTCGAGCAGTTCGAACACGCCCATACCGCTCTTGGCAGAGATGTCTTGCGACTGATACTTACCTCCCCATTCTTCAACGAGGATGTTCATGTTGGCGAGTTGCTCTTTTATTTTATCTGGATTTGCTCCTGGTTTATCGCATTTGTTGATAGCGAATATCATTGGTACGCCAGCGGCTTGTGCATGGTTGATAGCCTCGATGGTCTGTGGCATGACGGCATCGTCGGCAGCAACAATGATGATAGCGATATCCGTCACTTTCGCACCACGGGCACGCATAGCGGTGAAGGCCTCGTGACCTGGTGTATCGAGGAAGGTGATGTGCTGACCATTCTTTAGTTTCACGTTATATGCACCGATGTGCTGTGTGATACCACCTGCTTCACCGGCAATGACGTTGGTGTTGCGGATATGGTCGAGCAATGATGTCTTACCGTGGTCGACGTGTCCCATGACAGTCACAATAGGGCAGCGTGGTTCGAGGTCGTCGTCGGAGTATTCCTCATCGTCGTGCAGTTCTTCTATCACTTTGGCAGATACATATTCGGTGGTGAAACCGAATTCTTCTGCTACGATGTTGATGGTCTCGGCATCGAGTCGTTGGTTGATACTTACCATCAAGCCAAGACTCATACAAGTGGCAATAACCTGATTGACAGAGATGTTCATCATCGTTGCCAACTCGTTGGCGGTTACGAACTCGGTGAGTTTCAATACCTTTGATTGTGCTTGTTCCTGCTCAAGAACTTCCTCTTGATGCATTCTGACATGTTCACGTTTCTCTTTACGGTATTTAGCACCCGTGTTCTTGCCTTTGCCTGATTGCAGACGAGCGATTGTATCTTTTATCTGCTTCTGTACTTCCTCGTCGTCAACCTCTGTCTTGATAGGTCGTTTGCCAGGTTTCTGCCCCTTATTGTTGTTTCCTTTTCGGAAGTCAGGATTATTGATATCGACGCGTCCTGCTTTGATGCGTTCACGCTTGCGTTTGCCATCTTTGTCGGTTGCTGCCGCACTGCCATTAGCAACAGAAGCACCACCTCTTTGCTGCTGCAGACGCTCTTCGCGTTCTTTTTTCTTCTGTTCCTTTGTTTTCTGTTTTGGGTGTGTTGCTTGGTTGAGTTTATCCAAGTCGAGTGTACCTACGATCTTGGGTTTATTAACCATGACTGGTTTCCCAATGCGGAATACCTCGGGCTCGTTCTTTGCTTCTGGCTCTTTTTCGGAGGCTTGTTCAGCTACCTCCTTAGGCTGTTCTTTGACCTTTGTTTCTTCAGGTTCTGCCGTTTGTTCTTTTTGAGGTTCAACTGCAGGTTTTTCTTCTGCTTTCTCAGCAGGTTTAGCCTCTTGTTTCTCCTCTTTTGGTTGAACTGGCTTTTCTTGCACCTTCTCTTGTGGCTTTTCCTCCTTTTCTTTTTTGTCGGATGGGGTAGGTTGCACCTCTTGAGCAGGTTGTTCTTTTGGTTCTGCCTTAGGAGTCTCTTCTGCCTTCGGTTCCTCTTGATGAGGCTTATGGCTAAGGTCGATATGTCCCACTACCTTTGGTTTCTGCACAGCGGGAGCAGGTTCTGGTTGAGGTTCTGCTGCGGGTTTTGCAGCAGCGGCTTTGTCGCGTTCTTGACGTTCTTGTTGCTGTTTCTCAGCCTCCATTTTGAGAGCCATGTCTTTATTGAATGCTTTCGCAAGCATGAGATAGGTCTCGTCGTCGATACGTGTATTAGGGTCGACGGAGATATCTTTGCCTTGCTTTTGCGCATACTCAACAGCGGTAGCCATACCGACATTGAGTTCTTTGCAAGCCTTGATAAGTTTTATTGCCATGCAGATTCTGTATTTACGTTATTAATTAGCAGTTAATTAGTAGGAGGGTAGGGGTAGGAAACGTGTTCTATTCGTTGCCGTCTTCGTCATCTCTAGCGAACTCGGCTTTGATGGCGTTGATGACATCGTTGATAGTCTCTTCTTCGAGGTCGATGCGTTCATAGAGTTCCTCTGGTGCAACGGCGAGTACTTGTTTAGCCGTGTTGAAGCCAGCTTTATAGAACTCATCGATAATCCACTGTTCGAATTCGTCGGTAAATTCGCTCAACTTGATATCCTCTGAATCATCGCCTTTTATTTCGCGGAATACCTCTATTTGGTATCCTGTCAGTTTGATAGCAAGTTTGATATTGACGCCACCTTTACCGATAGCCAGACTTACTTGGTCTTGGTCAAGATATACGTTAGCCGTTTTATTCTCTTCATCAATCTCGATTGAACTGATCTTTGCAGGAGCAAGGGCACGCTGTATATAGAGGTTGATGTTGTTGGTGTAGTTGATGACATCGATGTTCTCGTTGCGCAGTTCGCGGACGATGCCGTGAATACGAGTACCTTTGATACCGACGCATGCGCCTACTGGGTCAATACGGTCGTCGAACGACTCTACAGCCACCTTGGCACGTTCGCCAGGGATACGTGCAATATCTTTGATTGATATCAAACCGTCGTGTATTTCCGGAATCTCTTGCTCGAACAAGCGACGCAGGAAAATAGGTGAAGTACGGGAGAGTATTACTCGTGGGTTTTGGTTTTTGTTTTCTACCTCTTCCACAACAGCTCTGATTGTGTCGCCTTTGCGGTAGAAGTCAGATGGTATTTGGTTAGCCTTTGGAAGGTACATATCGTTGCCGTCCTCATCGAGAATAAGCATCTCTCGTTTCCAAACCTGATAGAGCTCGCCAGATACTATCTGTCCACGGAGACCATCGTATTTGATATAGAAGTTCTCTTTTTGCAGGTCAAGAATCTTGCTTGCGAGTGTTTGGCGGAGGTTAAGAATAGTTCTTCTGCCAAACTTCATGAAGTCTACTTTGTCTGTTACATCTTCGCCAATCTCGCATTCGTCGTCGATAAGTCTTGCTTCGGAGAAGTGGATCTCGGTGTTTGGATTGGCTTCTACATCGTCAGCCACCACGGTGCGGTTACGGTAGATTTCCAAGTCTCCTTTGGTAGGGTTGATGATGACATCGAAGTTCGCATCGCTGCCATACATCTTGGCGATGACATTACGGAAGCTGTCTTCCATAACGTTGATAAATGTTTGTTTGTCAATGTTTTTCAAATCATTGAACTCTTTGAAGATGTCAATTAGGTTGACACTCTCTTGCTTTTTTGTTGCCATTTATAATGTTGTTATAGTTTATATTTCTATACTTTGAGATTATATACGACAGACTTGACATCTGTGTAGTTCCATGTAAATGTCTGAATCTGTGTTTGTTTGCGTTTTTTATTCTCGACCTCTACTTTTACTTCGGCGTCGATAGAGAATTCTGTATCGGTAGCATCAACTAAGACACCTTTCAATTTTTTGCCATCGCGGAGAAGTACAATCACTTCGTTGCCGATATTTTTCTTATATTGAAAAGGTGTCTTGAAAGGGTCGGTTAAGCCCATAGACCCCACTTCGAGCGAATAATCCTCCACTTCTCGGTCGATATGGTCGGTAATATACTGACTTAGTGCAGCGCAGAAGTCGATGTCGATAGGCGAAGCCGCATCAAGTGTGACGCAAATATCGTTGTTTGGCGAGATGGTCACCTCGATGAGTTGGTACTGTTGCTCTACTTGAGTGTGCTCGGCAATGTACTGGTTTACAGTGTCTTCTATTAGCGATTTTTGTATCATAGGTAGCTTATACTTGCAATAAAGGGGACCTCATTCGGTCCCCTTTATCAAATCGAGTGCAAAGGTACGATACTATTTCGTTATATGCAAGTGTTTTGCAATAAAATTGTCGTAGGAGCCGTTTTTCTCTGCCACAACTCTATCCCACAAGTGTGTATACTCATGAATTGGGTGCTCTGGAGTGATGCCCGTTTCGTCGAGGTAAATGTTGCCCTCTTTGTCAACAAAACCATAGATTTCACCGTCTGGAGTGGTGAAGGTTTGGATGCTATTATTTATTCCTTGGCCTTCAATATCGGCCATAGTATTTCCATTATTTCTTGTTGAGTTGGAAACCTCTGATACTCTTCTACTATTTTGTCCAATTGGTCCAGAGTTTTC
>CAVJQD010000045.1:0-17884 GCA_963651555.1 uncultured Clostridium sp.
TGACCTATAGAGACATACTACCCATTTTCCAGCCTGCAAAATGACCTATAGACCGATTATTCATTTCCACATCTTATATTTGATGCCGATAACTAATTTCCCATTCGAAAGGAAATCCTGCTTTTTGCTTGCTGAGTTATCCATCAACACCATTCTTCTCTGGATTGTATAAGAATGAGGATTCTTAACTGATGGCTTGTGAGATAATCAACTCGGGGTTCTCGCCTAATGCACATGGTTGCACATAGAAACATGTACGCAACTCTTTCAGTAATTCATCGTTGGCAGCCTTTTGCTTTTCATTCTTGTCAAGTGCCAATGAAAGAATTTTCGGGTCTTCAAACGGTGAGTATATTTTGCCAATCACTTCTTTGAAATGCATTTGAATGTACTTTTCTGTATTCACACCCTCACGCGCTTTCATGGCATAGAATGAGAAGTTATTTTCGAGCAGACGCTGCGTCGTTTCACGAAACTTCTTGTGGATTTTCTCTTTCCATTCCTTTTGTACCGATTTGTTGTTGCGAGCATAGAGAGCCAAGACAAACAGAAAATTTACATTGTAGTGAAAAAGTAGCAGAGTGTCGCGGTCAAATAGGCGATTTTTGAACTGATAATTTCTGTGCTTGCACTCTTTTTCTTCGATTTTGCCGTTTGAATAATCGAAATCTTTGTCCATCTGTGCCGAAATGAAGAAGTTTGGAACAACATTGTAGCCTTCAGTCAGTTCATCGCGCAGTTGAATATGCGATAGATTTTCAGGTTTTCGCTCACCATTAAAAATATCAAGATTCCACTGAATCACATTTCGTGCGTATGTGTATTGTTTGTAAATACTCTCCTTGCTTAGTTCGATGCCCATCTTGTAGTACTTACTGTCACCAATGTAGTATGTATTTTGGTTGTCGGCGTCGTTTTCAATCAAGCTTTTTGCGGTATAGAGGTGGTCAACTATTTTGCCATCGTCCTGCTTTTTATCCATACCGTCGGGCAAAGGTTTATCGCTAACGAGCGCATCAATCATGGCTTCGAACACGAGGTTAAAACTCTTTACTAGCAGATATTCGTTCTGATTTTTATTCACAAAAATCTGTCGCGAAGCATCAAAAAAAGCGTAGCATAGTTGCCACAACTGCAAAGCCTTGTCTGAGAAGTACTTATATTTAATTTGCTGCAGGCGTATTTTGCCGTAGCCGTTCAGGTATTTTTTAAACTGATTACCTTTGATGAGCGGGAAACTACAGTTAATCTCTTTCTCGAAGCCATAAGTGTCGCCAATATAGTTGAGAATGGAGAAGAAAATGACGAGCAACTCTTCGTCAAAGTTAATTTGCCGTTTTTTGTTTACTGGATTCAGATAGACGGCTGCATTGTCTTGGACGATTGCTTGCGAGTGGCTGATGGTGCGCGTCCAATTTATTTTGTTCAGTCCCGAATGCAGATTCTTCAGCACGAAAAAGAAAAAGTTTTGATTTTCGCGGTTGAACTGAATGAGTGCCAACAGTATATCGAGAAAGGTGTTGCTTTTTCGGCGAGTGCCGCGCCCCATTTGCGCTATCTTTTTTTGGTAGATGATGCTCGGATCGGTTTGCGCATCGTTTTTGTAGACCACAATGGCTCGGTAGATCCACACGGCAAACTTATAGATGAAATCTTTTTCTGCTTTATCGAAAGGGCAGTCTTTTTCGACATCGATGATGTCGTGCGGCTCATATTTTCCAAAGACGAGTTCTCGCCCGTCCTTGTCTTCGAGCATTACCTTGGGAAGGATGAAAACGCAATCGTTCAGCTCGGTGTTGTAGAAATAGCCAACATAGTGTAGCGACACCTTGCCATCGATGTTTTCCAAAGCCTCAATGTCGTGCAGCACACTACGCACATCGTCTGCATTGTATTGATATTCTTCGATGAGGATGCGCATGGGTTAATCTACGGAAGTTATTTCACCCAAATTGTTATCCCTAACAACTGATATAAACTTCATGAAATTATCATTAGGATTCTTGGCACTCCATAGTGTATAGACATAGAGCTTAATCCCATTATCCAAAACCACTTCTTTCCAAGATATTTTTTGACTTTGTTGGTCGTCAAGTTCATGATATTCACTTTCTGTCTTGATTATAGTTGTTCCGAAAGTTCCGCACAATTTTTTGAATTCTGTTTTAACGCTTTCTGCGCTTGTTAATTCTGGATGATTGTTTCCATATTGACGAACTACGTTTTGGACAATTTTAGTCATGGCCATTGTCTCTCCGTTGAAAGCGAATTTTTTTCCATTGCTTAAAGTACTATCATCTTCTTCATTTTCTTCGCCTTCCGTTTCAGCAATTGGTTTCAATCCCAAATTTTCCATAAACGTCTTCACTTTTTCAGTATTCACACCGCCATCAGCGTTGTAGAACTTGTCGAAGGTAAGGTTGCCGCTCTCGCCATCACGAAATACTTCGCTCTCGTCCAAATCTTTGAAAACATCATTCCAAAGATAGAACACCACTTTGCTCACAAAACGCTCGGCACTGATATTTTTCTCTTGGTCGGCTTTGCAGAAGAAATAACCCAACTTTTTGTCCTCTGAATTGGTGGCACTGCCTATTTTCTCGTTTATTTTTTTCAAAAACTCCCACCAATCGTATTTTGCACCATCAACATCTATCTTGTAGTTCAATTCGGCATTGTTTATTGGAATATATTTCCAGTCCCAACGACGCTTGAAAGCAGAGTCTATAGGGAATAGGCTTTGGTCGCTTGTGTTCATAGTTGCCCAAATGTAGAAGTTGTTGGGCAGAACTAATTCTTCGCCTCTTCGAACGCATGTTAGTACGTTATCCTCCAATCCTTCGATGTGCGAAACGGAAGTAAGATCGGCAAACTGACCCGATAGGAAACGTTGCATGTCGGTATCTGCTTTAATGGGATATTCCGAAAAACCGCTATCTGTGCGGTCGAGCAACTGAAACAGATCGCCAAAAATCTGTGCGCAATTACCGCGGTTTATCTCCTCTATCACCAGATATTCAGCCTCGGCTGGCTGCTGCAGTTGCGCACGCCACGCTGCCACATACGCCTGCAAAAACGCTTGTGGCACAAACTCGTAGACAATCTTATTCTCGGTTACAGGATTGCCTTGAGCATCTTTAACAGGTTTTGCCTTTGTGCCAATTACTGTGGTTACTGGTATGGTCTTGGTGGTTGGCTTATAAGCGCCGACAAAGGTTGCATAGTCGGTGTCTGGATGGAAAGTGGTGCGCACCACATGTTCCGTATGATCCTTTGTACGCTTCTCAATGGTGTGCGACTTGCCCGTACCTGGCGCACCAAAAAAGATTTGCTGGAGAGGAACCCGTTGGCGGAATTAAAGGAGAGCATATTTGATTCTTCCGATGGGTTTGTTGTTAATAAAGTTCACATACTGCAAGACGGTCATAGCACTTATCTTGCTGATAATTCTTCCGAACAAGCCAGTCGATATCTTCGCGTAATTTCTTATAACCATAAATTGGTCAGATAGTTGTGAGAATAGTGTCTCTATTCTTTTCCTACCTTTTGCCAATGGAATGAATGTAGGCTTCCAATCTTTTTGATTAAGACGGTATGGGCATTCTAACTTAATGTGTGCTGTTTCAAATAAATCAAGTTGTACTTCAGCACCTATGTATCCTTTATCTCCATAGATGCTACAATCATGGTAACTCAGTTTTACATCTTTCATATAGTTGATGTCAGCTACACTTGCTTTAGATAAATCGTACGAATGAATAACACCACTTAATCCACAGATTGCATGCAACTTATATCCAAAATAATACGTATTTTGAGAAGCGCAAAATCCAAAGTTTGGTGCTACCGAATAATCACAACTCTTTCCCATTTTGCATCGTTTACCTCTTGCAACGCGACATACTTCAATAGGTTTGGAGTCAACAAAGAATTGTTCTTCTCCTCCATCCATTTTCATAGCAATTCTCTTTCTTATTTTCTCACACAAACCTGCTGTACCTTTTCTGCGATCATTAAATTGCCTACGTGAGATAAGATTGGGAAATTCTTCTTTAAAGTCTTGTAACTTACTCTCAAACAACCACTTTTCACTATCAATACCCTCCGCCTCTGCAAGCAGAGATAGAGCGATAACCTCCAAGTCAGAGAACTTAGGTACAGGACCACGACGAACGATATTTCCCTTGTCATTTACGAGATCAGTTGAAAATTGCTTGCATATCTCAAGAATTTTCTCGAACTTTGTGCGAAAGTTGTGCATACTTTGATATTTGTTTGTTTTTTAATTTCGCCACAAAGTTACTGAATATCAATGATATGTGCAACTTTTTTCTGCTTTTTCTTTTCTAATTAATTCCGCCAACGGGTATAAACGGAGAATGGCAAGCCGATGGAGTGAACTATTTTCAAGCCAATGTTATTAATATCATTACATCTTCAAATCAAGATTGTTACTATAATGATGATTTTTGGTCTATAGGTCATTTCCCAACCTGCAAAATGACCTATAGGCCTAATTCGGTGGGTTGACGATTATATAAGGAACACCACAAATAGCCTTTCTTTTATTTCTCACTCGAGAAGTGAGCAGGAGTTTCTCTTAATTTCTCTTGCACGCAGTGCAAGCTTTTCTCTTTATTTCTCTGCCGCGCAGCGGCAAGGAGAAAAGCCCCACGCAGCACCAAGAAAAAACGCCTCACAACAAGGAGACATTTGTCCTCACTTTCGTCCATTTTCTGTAATTTTCAACAGAGCAACCGATGAGCCTTTCGTCCCTTTTCTTCAATTTTTCTTGCACGCAGTGCAAAGAAAACCCACAGAGCAAATAGTCTCTTTATTTCTTTTCTTTCCTTTCTTTTTATTTCTCTGCCACAAAGTGACAAGGAGATAAAAACACGCAGTGACAAGAAAATCCCACACGCAGTAACAAGGAAAAGAAAAAACTCCTACCACGAACCCCCGAAAAATGGCAAAACTAACCCCGAAAAATCCATCTTGCGACATTTTGCAAGCAAAAAAGCATTTTTTCTGTCCAAATGTTTGGTCATACAAAAAACTTGTTCTACCTTTGCACCGATTTTCGCTTATCGGGATAATTATACCCTCTTAGCAAGCGGATAACACCATGAAATCCACACATAACAACATTACCATAAGCCGCTATGATTACCATAGTGCGCTATGCATAAAAAGGAACTAAGTTTATATTGAGATAATAAATTGTTGTTTTATGAAGAAAGTATTTACACTACTCACGCTTTGTGCTTTGAGCCTTAGTCTGTTTGCTCAGAGCAAGAAGATTAGTGGTATTGTCGTAGATGAAGGAGGCGAGCCTGTTATTGGTGCTAGCGTCTTGGTGACGGGCACATCAACGGGTACTATCTCCGATTATGATGGAAACTTCGAATTGACAGTACCAGAATCTGCGAAGACTCTTACTGTTTCTTACATGGGTATGCAGACCCAGGAAGTGGCTATCAAGTCGAACATGCGTATCGTCATGCACGAGTCAACCGAGGTGCTTCAAGAGGTGATTGCCGTGGCTTATGGTAATGCACCGAAAGGTAGTTTCGCTGGTTCGGCACAAGCCGTTAATGCAGAGAACATCGAGAAGAAGAACCCTTCTGAGATATCAAAAGCCTTGGCAGGTGAGGTTGCCGGTGTGCAAGTGATCAACACCTCCGGTCAACCTGGTACCAACGCTACGATCCGTATCCGTGGTTTAGGTTCTATCAATGCCAGTTCCACGCCTCTATATGTAGTAGACGGTGTGCCTTACGATGGCGACATCTCGGCTATCGACCCAGGTGATATTGCATCGACCACTATTTTGAAGGATGCTACAGCAACTTCGTTGTACGGTTCGCGTGGTGCCAACGGTGTGGTACTTATCACCACAAAGAAAGGCACCTCGGGCGAAGAGGCCAAGATTGATGTGGATGTGAAGTATGGTGCCAACATGCGTCTGTTGCCATTGTATGATGTCATCACCAGCCCTGAGGAATATATGGTATTGGGTTGGACAGGTCTGTATAACTACAACCGCGCTAACGGTGGTAACGAGGCAGGTGCTGTTAAGTATGCCAACAACAACATAGTAGGTGAAAGTGGTATACCTTCTTACTATAACCTTTGGTCGCTTGACGGTTCGTCGAATCCTGCTAAAGGTAACACTCTTATCAACCCTTATGCCGGTGACGGTTCGGTTAATCCTTCGTTCAACTCGGAGTTACAGCGCCGTGCTGGTTACTCTAACTTAGAGTCGTGGGAAGATGCTATCTTCCGTATCGGTCAGAAAGCCGAAGCAACAGTGAAGATCCGCGGTGGTAACGAGAAAACCACTTACTATACATCGTTTGGCTACCTCAAAGACGAAGGTTACTACCAGTCGTCCGACTACAGTCGTTTCTCTGTTCGTTCTAACATCGAGCACGAAGCAAAGAAATGGCTCAAAGGTAAACTGAACATCGCTTATGCTTATTCAGAGATGAACAATCCTACACAGGATTCATCCACTTCGGGTGGTGGCGTAGTAATGAACAACGGTTTCTACTATGTCAATGTAGTACCTCCTATCTACCCTGTTTATCTGCGTAACTCGGATGGTTCATTGGCAACCAGTCCTTATCACTCAGGCTATGCTTATGACTATGCAACGGCTGTTGACGGTACCTCTACGGAGCGTTCCTTCGGTTTGGGTATCAACCCTGCTGGTGCACTGCGTCTCGATAAGGACCAGACAAAGCAACACCAAGTATCTACCACCGGTTCGTTGGAGTTCAAACTCTATAAAGGACTCAAGTTCACCGTCAATGTAGGTGCACAATACTTGGGTTCTCGCTCTAGCGAACTGACCAATAAGTACTATGGCGATGGCGCGGGTATGGGATATATCTCTACCACACAATATAACTACTTGAGCGTTACTGCCAACGAGTTGTTAGAATATAACAACACCTTCGGCGAGCACTCTATCCGTGCCTTGGCTGGTCACGAGACCAACTATTACACCGTCAACTACCTCTATGGCGCACAGAAAGGTATTGCCGACAATAATGTAGCCGAACTGAACAACGCTATCATCATGAACGGCATCTCGGGTGGTTCAGAGTCTCAGACTCTAGAGAGTTATCTCGCTACCGTAAGTTATGGTTACGACGAACGTTACTTGATTACCGCTAACTACCGTGCCGATGGTTCGAGTAAGTTTGCTAAAGGACACCGCTGGGGTCACTTCGGATCAGTAGGTGCTGCTTGGAACTTCACCAACGAGTCGTTCCTGCAAGATGTAGATGCTCTCAAAAACGGTAAGTTGCGTTTGAGCTGGGGTGTTCTTGGTAACCAAGAAATTGGTAGTTACCTCTATAGCGACCACTACTCGATCATCAATGTGAACGGAACAACAGGTTACTTGTGGGGCTTCCGTGGTACATCCGACCTTACATGGGAGCGTGCACAGATGGTGGATGTAGGTCTCGAGTTCGATATCTCGAAGTACTTGACTGCTGAAATCGACTATTTCTATAAGAAAACCGATAACATGATCTTCAGCCGTTATGTAGCAACCTCACAAGGTTATGCTGGTTACTACACCAACGATGCTAAGATGGCCAACCAAGGTGTTGAGTTCCAGTTCAATGTACATGCCGTAGATACTCGTAACGTGAAGTTAGACATCCGTCTCAACGGTTCACACTATAAGAACGAGATGTTGGAGATGCCTGTCGATAAGGTTCTTGCCGACGGCACCGAACAGCGTATGGTTATGAGTAGCGGTATGAGTGTGGGACACTCGCTATATGACTGGTACTTGCCTCACTATGCAGGTATCGACGACAATGGTAATGCTCTCTACGATGTCTACTACGATGCAAGCAAGGGCGAGTTCGACCCAACGGCTTCCGACTTCCAAGAGGCTACTATCGCTACCGGTGCCAACTACATCTCATCGTTGCACGAGTACCAACTCAAGAACCCAGATGCCGATATCCGCAAGACTACCGTCAGCGGTACGGATGCTGTATATGCTACAAGCCTCTATGCTACCGACAAAAAAGGTAAGATCAAATCAGGTATACCTGACTTGAGCGGTGGCTTTGGCTTCGACCTCGAGGTTTATGGCGTAACACTGTCGGCTTCTTGCTCCTATGGTATAGGCGGTTGGGGTTACGATAATGTATACCAGACCTTGATGACGCCAGACCAAGTAGGTAAGACCAACTGGCACGTCGATATGCGTGATGCATGGACCGAGTGGGGCGGTGGTAAGTATCCTAAGTTGGACAACAACAATGATACGTATGCAGCCATGTCGTCCGACCGTTTCCTCACAAGCAACTCCTATCTCTCGCTCAACAATGTCAGCCTCGGATATCGCTTCCCGAAGAAATTGATTGAGAAAATCAAACTCGAGAGTCTGCAACTGTGGGTAGCAGGTGATAACCTCTGCATCGCTTCAGCACGACATGGTTACAACCCAATGGTTAGTGCCGATGGTTCGTCAAGCACCCACCAATACTCACCACTCTCTACCATCATGGGAGGTATCCGTTTGACATTCTAAGGATGTCCTAAAAATTGCTTTTGCGATGATTTGTGGAATTTTTAGAATATCCCTCTAATAAGAACCTATAAATAACAAGATAATATGAAACTGAAAAATATAGTATATACCGTTGGATGTGTATTTCTGTTGGCATCTTGCTCCGATAGTTTCTTGAGTAAAGAGCCTCAGAATGGTACACTGTTGGAAGACCAATACATGAACCTCGATGATGGTCTATCAGGTAGTACTCGTGCTATATACTCGCTCTTATATGAGTATGGCGGACACGATAGTTTCGGTCAGCGTTCTCTCGATATGTACGGTGACTTCACCAGTGGTGATATGGCTATGAGTACGCAGTACTATGGCTGGTTCTCTACCGACGACCAAGGTCTGGCTTATGCCTATCGTGCTGCCGATATATGGTACTACTACTATCGTATCATCCGTCTAAGTAACCTCGTCATCAACGCTATCGAGAAGACCGAAGCCGATTCTGAAGTAGAAGGCAAGGCTCCATCGCTCCCTGTGGAGAGTGGTAGCAATGTGACCAATGGTTTCTATTACGGTCAAGTATTAGCGCTCCGTGGTTGGGCGTATGCCGGTTTGATGCGTTACTTCGTTTCGCCTGTCGACCTCATCACCAATCTGGATAACGAACTGACAGTACCTATCTACACCGAGGTTGAGACTGCCAATGTCGATATCTTAGGCGCACCGCGTGCAACAGCGCGCGAGTTGTTCGACCGTATCGAGAGCGACCTCACCTTAGGTGTCGAGTACCTCGATGCTTACCAAAAAGCAGGTGCTGCCCGTGAGTCGAAACTCGAGATGAATGCAGATGTAGCACGCGCCACATTGGCTTATGCCTATATCAACATGGGCGATACCGCTTCCTATCGTAAGGCTCTCGCTGTGGCTAAGAAAGTCATCGACGATAACAACTTCACCATCTTGCCTAACTCGAAACTGCTCACCACAGGTTTCGCCGATGTGTCGGAAGACTCATGGATGTGGGGACAAGATGTGACAGTAGAGACCAGTACGGCTCTCGGTTCGTTCTTCGGACAAGTTGACCTGCACACCTATTCGTATGCTGCTGCAGGCGATGTCAAGGGTATCGATGATGGATTGTATGCTCAGATCGAGGCTATGGGTTGGGACGGTCGTGTCAACTGGTTCAACAAGAACAAGAAATATGCTCCAGAGGGCAAGTTCTACAATGTATCAACCAAAGACACCTACGACCTCAACGAAGTAGACCGTAACTGGCTCAACGATAATGTCTTCATGCGTATTGAGTCGGTATACCTCATCGCAGCCGAGGCTGCCTTGAAGCAGACTACTCCCGACCTTGCCGCATCACTCAATTACTTGGATGCTATCATGTCACAGCGTCTTATCGATGAGAACGATGCCGATGTCAAGACACTCTATAACGACTATAAGGCTACACTCACCACAGCAGACGCTCTGCTCGACGCTATCATCTACAACTGGCGTGTGGAGATGTGGGGCGAGGGTTATGGTATGCAGACCGTTCGCCGTCTGACCCATACACAGACCTTAGGTAACAACCACTTCGGTTCTCGTAAGGGTGCTACGGTCGACTATACCACCATCCAATTCACATGGCGTATCCCTTCATCGGAGACTCGTTATAACCCATATATTGCAGATGACGAGTTGACAGAAGCAACAGAATAATATAACATAACATACTAACCAATAATTATTAAGTGTATGAAAAGAAGTTTTTTATTTAGTGCTATTGTTGCATTAGCAGTAGTACTTGTAGGCTGCAACGACAACAAGCCTACTGGAGATGGCGATTACACATCTATCTCTTTCAAAGAAAGTGCAATCACAATGATCTGTGGAGATACAACAAACCTCAGCCTTTTGTATCAACCATCGAACTTGTCTCGTCCTAACGCAGTGTGGTCTTCGGCTGATACCGCATTGGTAAAAGTTGTAGGCAAGGGTATTATCGTTGCTGCTTCAGATACTATCGGTACAACTACTGTCACCGCAAAAGTAAACGACCTCGTTGCTACTTGCGAAGTAACAGTTAATACCTACCAAAACTTGATTGGTTTCGATGCAATCACCTATTTCCCCTCTACTAAGCAACCAATTGGTGCAATAAAGGATACTGTTATGCCAAGTGGAACTTCCTACAAGATTCAATTGTGCAGCGTTACACTCTTTATGCCTGACAATCTTGGTTTTGACAGCGAGACCCTTTATGGAGAAGGTTATGCCATCTTTGCAGATGCTGCTCTCTATTTCATTAATGACTCCACAAACAAGTATGATGGCTACATGTTCTCCGAACGCGCTGCCATCTTCCGCAGCGACTCATTGGATACTGAGTATGCCGCTCTAGCAGGTAGCTTCGATGCTAATATCGTAGGTAATGCTGTTAACGACACAACACTTTCTGAGGATGAGTTTTGGGCTGAATACAATAAGGGTGTTCCTGGAGCTTATCTAGGATATGCTCAAGTAGATAATGATGGCGTCGGTTATAGCTATATGCACTATGGTATAGTTAACGATGGTTATATCGGTTATACCTACGATGAGGAAGGTAATTTTGCTGGTACAGTATACGACCTCTATATCGAGTGGTTTAACACATATTATGGTTACTGCTACTACGGTTTGGCAATTGATTGGGAGAAATCTTACGAAGAGAATTATCTGTATTTCAAAGAGCCTTACGAGAAGGATGCAACAGAATATCACTACACCTCTAACAGCGGTGTTCAGGCTGCTCCTCGTTTCGTAAAGCCTGCTAACAACTTCAAGGTAGCGGCTAAGGCTGGTAAGGTGAACAAACTCGACATGCCTAAGAAACTGCAAGTTATGCCTCGCGAGGCTCGTCGATAAGACATTTAGCTCATAATAAAATCTTAAAAGCAAAGGATGCTGGCAAGCAATGCCGGCATCTTTTGTTTTATAGAATGGAGGATTTTAAGCCATTGCAATAACTGAAAAAGGATATCTAATGTGTATAAACAAAAAAAAATACGCAGCACAGATAATCCTGTATCTCAATGTGTTAAGAGCAAAATATTGACAGTTGTCAATGGATTCAGAAAATTTCATTGACAGTTGTCATTGCATAACGAGCGTTTCTGTATTATCTTTGCAGTGCAAATCAATTATTGGCAAAGCAACCATCAAAACACCCGACAATTCCTTGAGTTCATGATAATCATAGCCCATGAAAGCGACCTTGCTGGGGACGCGGACGCCCTCGTCCGCGGTATTGTACCGTAGAGGCTGTCTAAAAAGTCAAAATCCCCAACTGACTGTGCTTTGCTACTGGGGGCGCGGGCGCCTCGCCCGCGGGATATATAGTACTTGTTAGACAGCCCATCAAAATAAATCCGCCTAACAACCAGTGGTTTATTTAAATACACCGCAGGCGTCCGTTTATAACATTTGATGCGCTTGCCGTGAATTATTGAAAGGTATATTGCACAAGTAGCACGGAATTTGTACCTTTGCCGATTGTTGCAGTAACAAGATATATAACGAACAGAATATAACGAAACAAACATGAGAAATAATCCTTTTATAACCAAGATAGTCCTTTTAGGAGCATTTTGCATCAGTAGTGTGATAGCGTGGGCGGTGCCTGCCTCGCCAGAAGTATTCACCATCAAGCAGTCGGACGGCAGCGAGTTGCGCGTACGCCTTATTGGTGACGAATACGCGTCGCACCTGCTGACCGAAGATGGATATGCTATCAAAGAGACCGACCGAGGCTATTGCTACCTTCGTTTCACAGAACAAGGCAAAGAACAAGTAACCACGATGTTGGCGCATAATCAAGCCGTGAGACCCTCGAAGGAAGTCTCATTTGTAAATACGCTCAAGAAAGGTGTGGTAGAGTCCACCGAGAAGCAGAACATACGCCGTGTGGCGCAACAGAGACAAGCCACTTCGTCGTACCCACTCACAGGTTCACCCAAGAGTCTCACAATCTTGGTCAACTTCTCAGATGTAAAGTTCACTATCGCTAATCCCCAAGAAGCCTACTCTCGCTTGCTAAACGAGAAGGGCTATTCCGATAATGGCGGTATTGGTTCCGCAAAAGATTATTTTGAAGCATGTTCGAATGGAGCATTCTCGCCGCAGTTCGATGTATATGGTCCTTACGACTTAGACGAGACCTGCGAGTACTACGGCGCCAACTCGGGCAACAGCAGCAATGTGCATGCACGAGAGATGATCATCCAAGCCTGCACAAAGGCGTATGAGGCAGGCGTCGACCTATCGCAGTATGACACCGACAATAACGGCACCGTGGACAATGTGTTCGTTTATTATGCCGGTCACAACGAAGCCGAAGGCGGTGGCGATAACACCGTTTGGCCTCACCGCTCCATGATATCGAACTCACCTAAATATGGCGATGTACGAATCTACGACTATGCCTGCACCTCCGAGTTGCGCGGCAGCCGTGGTAGCCAGATGTGCGGTATCGGCACTTTCTGCCACGAGTTCGGACATGTATTAGGATTGCCCGATACGTATGACACCGACAACTCGTATCACTACACCGTGGGCGATTGGTCGATCATGTGTAGCGGTTCATATAACGGCAACGGCAAGACACCTCCTGCCTACACGGCTTATGAGCGTTTCATGCTGGGTTGGCTCACACCCGTGCAGTTGACCGAAGCAGGGCGGTATACCTTAGCGCCACTGAATACCGACAACACAGCATATCTTATCTGTTCAGGTACGCACAACTTGTCGGGTAGCAATCCAAGTCCTAACGAGTTCTTGCTGTTGGAGAATAGGCAGTTTGTGGGATGGGACTCCTACTCTACTTCCCTTGCCGGCTCGGGCATGCTGATATGGCATATCATCTATAATGCCTCGGCGTGGTCGAACAACACACTGAACAACGATACGCAGTTGCGCTATTACATCGAGGCAGCGCATGGCGGAACACAGACCGCCTCACTGGCAAGCGATCCATTTCCTGGAACGAAGAATGTGACGCAGTTTAGTCCGAAGTTGGTTGACGGCACTATCCTCTCGCCATTATTGGATATACAGGAGTTGGGAACGGATATATCGTTTGTCTATAAGAACGATGGCGTGCAGAAATTTCTGTTCTACCCCAATACATTGAACGAGTTCGTGTCGTACTACGACAACAGCACCCGCAAGTCGATGCCCGACTTGCAGCAAGTGGTGCTGCAAGGCATGTCGCTCGACCCAGAAACGGCTGTCAGTGTAACGAGTAAAGACGGTTTTCAGTTGTCGATAGACTCCACCAAATGGAGCACCACGCTTAGTCTGTCAGTCAATACCGATTCAACATTAGACCAGACTCTCTTGATTCGGTATAACCCACAGGCAATGAAATGTAACACCATCACGAGCAGTATCACCGTTCGTCAAAACAACAACATGGAGATATTGTCGGTGAGCGGCAGTTCGCAGCGACCGACCTATATAGCGGAACCATTGTTTACCGACTTCACCAATGTGACGCCTTATACCGCCATCGTCAACTGGGAACCACAAACCGATGCGGAAGCATATTACCTGACCGTCTACGAGTTAGAGGATAAGGAAAGCACCACGACGCAGAGTTTCGAGGAGTTCTCATCGGAAGTGGATATCATTGCCGAAGGGTGGTCGAGCAACTTCGCTCGGGTTACCAGCACAGCACACTCCGATGGCACTTATGCGCTTTGGTTCAAAGAGAGCGATGAGCAAGTGGAGACGCCTACTTATGTGCAGCCTGTGACCTCACTCTCGTTCTGGTATAACGCACTCACCTCGACCGATGAGTCAGTGGGTGTACTGACTCTCAATGCCTATAACGGTTCGGAGTGGCAAGATATCGACGAGATTGAGATATCGCGCACCACGCGTAAGCAGACCTATCGTGCTACCTTCGCCGATACCACCAACTATGTAGCCTTCCAGTTGAAGTATGAAGCATTAGGCGGCAATGGTGTGGCAGTAGATGCTTTCTCGGCTACCTGCAGCAAAGAGGCAGTCTATCTATACAAAGGACGTGAATGCGTGATAGAGAGTATGGATATCGAGGGTGTAGACCCAAGTCTATATACTTGCTATTACCTGAAAGACCTCACACCAGATAGGGATTATTACTGTCAGATACAGTGTAGCGAAGCGAAGGGCTGCGAAGAGCATCTCACCGCTATCTCTTCGCCAGTAATCCTGCATACATTGTCGGGCGAAGAGGCAGATAGTAGAATACTGACTATTGCTATCGATAGTATCCATTATGTTAGCCCAACGCATGTGGTGTATGTACCTATAGCCAACAGTAGTAAAGAGATAGGAATCTACGACCTACAAGGACACTTAGTCTATAGCAAACAACTCACAACACAAGAGAACATCGTGGAGTTGCCCTCGGAACGCTTCATCCCTGGCAATGTGTATATCATCAAGTACCATGCCGTCGATGCAATGAAACGCAAGGACAAGGCTGTGAAGATCGTGTTCTAAGTCTGTGAAGATTGGATTTTAAGGCTATGAAGATCGTATTTTAAGGCTATGAAGATCGTGTTCTAACCTTATGCTTTCTGCACGCACAGCGTGCCCATGTCCATATTCTTCTGCTCGCTACGCTCACGAGAAAGAAAGGAGAAAGAAACTCTATTATATTGGGTTTCTAAAGCCACAGAGCTTTTACTATGCCCATTTTAGTGGTTCTTTATTGAGCTTTAATGGAGTCCGACTGCGCAGCGACCATTTGTCCTTTAACACACAATGCGGTCTATCGCTCGATATGTCAATACATGTAGTTGTCGATTGACCACTTTTGATGCAGTTGTCTAGATAATCCTATACACAATTTGCATCCTTACAAAAATACTATTACCTTTGCAGCGCAAAGCCCACGCGAGGACTTTCGTTGACGGATGCGATGGCATCCCGAGAAAGTGGCAGGGCGGGTTTTGTGTACATAATAATGCGTTTGCTAACGCTTGCAATTCGACTGTTGAACCTAGGAAATTCAAAAGTTTTGTTCGAGAGCAAGATTAGCAGATGCTCATGGGTGTATCTACACTGGCATGTACCTATTCGGTATATGCTCAGGTGATATACACGCGTGGGTTTCTGCAAGTATTTTTCGACAAAACGGGTTTTCCTAGGACCACAACAGCGGATTTACAAACAGAAGTCCGCGTTTTTTTGTGTGCTTATATGTACCGAACCCACACAAAGATATAGCAATACGAAAAGGAGTCCGCCGAAAATCCTGGACAAGAGTAGGCAAATAAATTTAGGTCTATGACAGATTCATTCTTAGACATGTATCTTCAACGAGGTTGGGGAAGCATGAACAAAAACGATTTTGAGGTGTACATATTCTACTGTATCCTTCAAAAAGACGAGTATCGTGATTTGAATGATTACGAACTGAGTGTAAAACTAAAGGTTCCGCAAGCCAAAGTTAAACGGTTGAGATACGAAGCGGACCTTAAGTATCTGCAACCGGAAGCAAAAGCGTACAATGAGCAATTCCGTGAAGTGTTAAAAGAAGCCAAACCGCAAATGAAAGGCGATAAGTATATTGAGTTTGTTATGGAGAATAAAGGGCTATATCTTTATATTGACAACTTACTCAAGAAAGATGGTCGTGTAGGTGACCGCTCTTTTAATTCAGAGATTATGGTTATAAGTCTTGACAACTTGACCTATCTGCTGACGAAGACCATACTTACCGAAAAAGAAAAGAAGGATATCCTTTCTGCTTTCCAGAAACAAGATAAAAGCATCACTCTGCCGACTGCTGTCTTGGAAATAATAAAAGCATTTGCAAATGGCTTAGGACAGGGGATAACTGGTAGTCTGACAGTCAAACTATGGGATTTTGCAGCTGGCAATATATCAAATATAGTGTCATGTCTTTTCGGCTAAATGACGTATGTTTAATGTTTATCTACAATAGAAATGAAACAAATCAATAACAAAATGAAGAAGCTCACATTACTAAGTGCAGCCCTACTGATGGGAGTGTCAGTATGGGCAGAGGATGTAATAAATGTCAGTGTCTATGACGATTGTAGGAAAAATGGATATATAAATGGTGTCGAGAATGGACATGAATATATTGACCTAGGTCTGCCAAGTGGTATCAAATGGGCATCGTGCAATGTCGGAGCTGATACCCCCGAAGGGTACGGCAACTACTATGCATGGGGTGAAGTTACTACTAAAGAGAACTACTCATGGTCGACTTACAAGTATGCTAAAGGTAGTGACGAAACACTTACTAAGTATTGCAAAGACTCTATTTATGGGAATAATGGTTTCACAGACAACAAAACGACTTTGGATTTAGAGGATGATGCTGCTCATGTCAACTGGGGAGGTGCTTGGCGTATGCCGACAAGTGCAGAATTGAATGAACTCTTCGATAGTTGTGAACATCATCCAACCTTGCAAAATGGCATTAAAGGTTTATTGATAACAAGTAAGACAAATGGCAACTCCATCTTTCTCCCCGCTGCGGGTCATACAGACGGTAGGTATATTTATTATATAGATTCAAATTATCAGTGGGCTGGTTACGATTGTGACGGCTACTACGGTACAGCCTCTCTTGGCAATAATAACTCCTATGCAGAAAGTTTTACGTTTGGTGTTGAAATTTCGGAACGAACTATTAGTTCCTCATCGGGCTTCACCCCCACTGATCGTTATAAAGGTTGTCAGGTCCGGTCTGTATATCAGTGCTCTTCAAACACAGCATCATTAGATAATGTTGTTGTCCTTACGCTCTATGCCGATGGCTGCGAAAAAGCCAATATGATTAAAGGTAATAAGGAGATGCAAGTAAATGTAACCGCTGTGCCGAAAGAAAATCGCCATTTTGTTAAATGGAGTGATGGTAACAGAGACAATCCCCGTTTGGTGACAGTAACAACAGATTCTACCCTTACAGCCGAGTTTGCAGATGATCCGTATCTAACACTCCTTTTTGATGGTAAGGGTACAGTAAGTGGTGCAGGGTATTTCAAACCTGATACATCTTGCAAAATATCTGCCAGCGCCGACTTTGGCTATCACTTTACACAATGGAGTGATGGAAACACGGATAACCCACGTTTGGTAACGATTACAAAAGACACTACATTCACGGCTGAGTTCGCGCAGAACTTCTCAGGGCAATGCGGTGATAGTCTCTATTGGAGTTACGCAGGTCATACACTCACCATATCGGGTACAGGTGCAATGTACAAGTATTACATAACTACAGTGCCATGGTTTTTGTTCCGAGATACTACGACTGAGGTGATATTAGAGCGTGGTATTACATAT
>CAVJQD010000046.1:0-17482 GCA_963651555.1 uncultured Clostridium sp.
AAATCTCCTTTGCAGTATTGCGAAAGGTGAGCCGATAAGTATCGATTACCGATAGCACATTTGCGAGAGCAAGTTGTAAAGGAATTAAACGCTTTTGCATAGAAATTAGCAAACGAGAAATCATTTTCAATACATTCATAAGGTACTGAGATGTTAAGTTCATTATCATAAAAATATTTACCATTTATATTATCAAAACGAGAAGAAACAGCTACATCACGGAGCTTTTTATAAGTATCCTGATGAAGACGATAAGTAGGAAGATCAGAAAATTTGAAATCCTTAAAGAGATATTTCGTTACATAACCATAACAAGCAATAGGATCACGAGGATTACCATATTGGTCAAAATGAGGAACTTTCAAATCATCACAAACAAAACCTTGAGGAGAACACAATTTCCATGCATTAAAGAACTGGTCACGAGAAATAGGGTCATCAGACCAAACAATAGCATGATAATGAGGACGACCATACTTGTGACCATACTCACCACACAAATAATAAGAAAACTTAATACCAGTATTTTTACGAAGACGCTTCCAAAATAATTGGGTATGTCTTTTACACAAAGTAAGAGGAGAAAGAATAGGCTTATGAGATGAATTAAATGAATGAACAACTGCATGAGTATCCGCAATAATGTCAGGCATGTCCTTTATAATATCACTATCATAAGTCAATGTAATAAAATACACGTGATTATACATAAGCGACTCACATACCATCCGAGTGGTCCACTCAGAAACACGAGTCATCCGACAATGAAGACATTTACCACAAGGTACTTCACGCAGTTCACGTTCATGAGTAACGTTATTCACCAACCAAATTTTAACTGGATGAAGACAAGATTGATAAATATAACGTTCATCTAACTTCATAATAACGAACTATAATGTTACGATGTTTATCCTTATACACATGTAAAACAACACCATTGCAATCATGAATCTTAATAGAACGAGAATGCAACATGTAAACATACAAATGAGGAAAATCAACGGAAAAATAATAACGATTACCATCCTGGAAACGTACAAAATCTACACTTGAAAAGCCTGAATTCACAGAAACAAGAGGACGATAAACGTACTTAATTGAGGTATTAAAGTCTATCATAATTCATATTATGTAAAATACATTATTTTACATTGCCCATTCTTGCTGCGCAGCTGTCAGAATGGCAGTGTTTGTGTTGAGTGTGTCAACTTGTTGTGCTGTTGGCATATATGTAAGGAAAACGTATTGTTTTCTTGCTAAATATGCCATATTTTTTCTATTGGTATCTCTATTGGTATCATTCTTGCCCAAACAACAACGCAAACGACTTAACTATGAAAACAATCTAACTATCTAAAAACTACCTGAAAAACTTATGGATAAAGACAATAACACCGAAATGGAGACTGAAATGATTCCAATCTTGAACACCGACGATGAACAGGCTCGTTTGAAAATCGCCACAGGCGATGTCTTGCCCGTACTACCCTTGCGTAATATGGTGCTTTTCCCTGGCGTTTTGCTACCTGTTACAGTGGCGAGGTCGAAGTCTATCAAGTTGGTAACCAATGCTTTTCAGCAAGAAAAGACCATTGCTGTATGTTGCCAAAAGGATGCTGACGTACAAGAACCGCAACAGACCGACCTCTTTATGTTGGGTACGGCTGCGCGTGTCATTCGCACCTTCAACATGCCTGATGGATCACTCACTATTATATTAGAGGGTCAAGAGCGGATCATGCTTGACAAGATCACCTCGCTGCGTCCTTATATGAAAGCTAGTGTGATCGTCATCCCAGAGGTCTTCCCCAAGAAAACCGATAAGCACTTCATTGCGTTGGCTTCGAGCATACGTGAGGCGGCTATCTATATCCTAAAGCAACAGGAGAATATGCCACGCGAGGCAAGCTTCACCTTAGAGAACATCGACAACCCACCCTCTTTGGTGAATTATGTCTGCGTCAACTCGCCTCTTAAGATTGAGGACAAGCAAGAACTGCTCCAACAAGAGAAGTTAGAGGACCGTGCTGTGCACCTTCTCGAACTCTTGCAGAAAGAGAAACAGCTCATTGATATCAAACTTTCCATACAAGAGAAAGCGCGCGAAGATATTGATAAACAGCAACGTGAGTACTTCTTGCAGCAGCAGATTCACACTATCCAAAAGGAGTTGGGTGATACTAGTGAGCAGAACGTGATTGACATGCGTGAGCGTGCCAAGAAGAAGAAGTGGAGCGCAGAAACGCAGAAGGTCTTTGAGGCAGAGTTGAAGAAACTGGAACGCATCCCTACCCAATCGCCTGAGTATTCGACGCAGCAGAACTACCTCGAAACTATGCTTTCGTTGCCTTGGAACGAGTATACCGAGGATAATCTTGACCTCAAGAATGCGGAGAAGATACTCAATCGTGACCATTACGGCATGGAGAAAGTGAAAGAGCGTATCTTGGAATATTTGGCAGTCTTGAAGATGAAAGGCGATTTGAAGTCACCTATCATCTGTTTGTACGGTCCTCCAGGCGTGGGCAAGACCTCGCTCGGTAAGTCGATTGCCGAAGCCTTAAACCGCAAGTATGCACGTATCTCGTTGGGGGGATTGCACGATGAAGCCGAGATTCGTGGGCATCGCCGTACCTATATTGGCGCCATGCCAGGGCGTATCATACAAAGCATTCAGAAGGTGCAGTCGTCTAACCCTGTGTTCGTCTTAGACGAGATTGACAAGGTATCTGCCGATTATCATGGTGACCCTACTTCGGCTCTGCTCGAAGTGCTTGACCCTGAGCAAAATGCCACTTTCCACGACAACTTTTTGGATGTCGATTACGATTTAAGCAAGGTACTTTTCATCGCTACTGCCAACACGCTCAACACCATTCCACGTCCTCTCTTAGACCGTATGGAACTGATAGAGATGACGGGTTATCTGCAAGAAGAGAAAGTGGAGATCGCGCGCAAGCACCTTATTCCTAAGGAGTTGGAAGCACATGGCGTTAAGGTTTCGCAAGCGAAGTTCAGTAAGCCAATACTTAATACTTTGATTGACGATTACACTCGTGAGTCAGGTGTGCGAGAGTTGGAGCGTCAAATTGCGGCTATCATGCGTAAGGTGGCACGGCACATCGCTATGAACGAGCCGTATAATGTCAGCATCACCGATAAGGACTTGAAGGAATATCTTGGTAAGCCTCGCTATACGAGAGACTTATACGAGAACAACAACTATACGGGTGTTGTCACGGGCTTGGCGTGGACACAGGTTGGGGGTGAGATTCTCTTCATAGAGTGTTCGCTTTCGCCGAGCAAGAACCCTACCCTAACCCTTACAGGTAACTTAGGTGATGTCATGAAAGAGTCTGCCACGATTGCCTTGGGATATGTCAAAGCGCACGAGAGTCAGTTTGGCATCTCGCACAAGAAAATCGCTGAGCAATCGGTTCATATCCACGTTCCCGAAGGTGCTATCCCTAAGGATGGTCCATCGGCGGGTATCACCATGACGACGGCTATCGTATCGGCTTTCACGGGTCGAAAAGTGCGAGAACGGCTTGCAATGACGGGTGAGATGACCCTTCGCGGCAAAGTACTTCCCGTTGGAGGTATCAAAGAGAAGATTTTGGCTGCCAAACGGTCAGGAATAGACACAATTGTTCTCTGTGCCGACAACCAAAAAGATATTGAGGAGATACCCGAATTGTACCGGAAAGGCATGACCTTCCACTATGTCAAGGACATCCAAGAAGTCATCGACTTTGCTCTCTTGCCTTAGAACTAAGGCAATGGCATACAGCCATTTGCCCATTTTATTATATTCAACCAAGAAGGATGTGCGCCCAAAACTTTGGACGCACATTCTATTTTATGGATAATTCATGTCAATACGCCGCAGGCGTCCGTTTATACTACCCCCGAATTATCCCACCTCCAATAAGCAATTCGTCTTTATACAGCACCACCGACTGCCCTGGCGTAACACCCCATACAGGCGTCTCAAAATGCAGTTCCAACTCGTCCGAATCTTGTAGTTGCAAACTTGCATTCACCGCAGGCGACTTATACCGAATCCGAGCCTGTACTCTTGGGTCATCTGCCACTATCGCCTTATCTCGAAGACGCACCTCAGACGCATGCAACGTATCGGAGTAGAGATCATCATGATTACCCAAAGTCACCTCATTATGCTCCGCATCGATATGCGTCACATAAGCAGGAGTACCCAAGGCAATCCCCAAACCTTTGCGCTGACCGATGGTATAGTTTGCGAAGCCACTATGTTTTCCTAAAACACGCCCATTCGCATCAATATAATCGCCTGCAGCAAAGGCACGGTCACCATTCTCGATATCGGAAGCATAAGGACGAATGAACGAACGATAGTCGTTGTCGATCACAAAACATATCTCTTGGCTCTCTGCTTTTTGCGACAGTTTTTGGAACCCATGCTGCTGCGCAATGATGCGCACTTTGTCCTTGGTAAGTTCGCCTAAGGGAAACATCGTGCGACGCAAGTTCTCTTCGGTCAGCATCCAAAGGAAATACGTTTGGTCCTTATGCGTATCCACCGCATTGCGCAGATAGTAGTGCCCATTATACTGAGCAATACGCGCATAATGCCCTGTGGCAATCCAATCGCAGTCATATTCATCGGCTGCTTTGACGAGTTCGCCCCATTTGATATGTGAGTTGCAAAGCACACACGGGTTTGGCGTTCGACCATGAAAATACTCGCTTACAAAATTGCTGATAATCTCCCTGCGAAAAGTCTCCCTAAAGTCAAGTATATGGTGCGGAAAACCCAATTGCTCGGCAAGATGTTTGGCTTCCATGATTGACTCCATCGAACAGCAACCTTTCTCTCGCCGCAGACACGACTCACGTATCGAGTCGTAGGTACGAAAAGTGACGCCCACCAATTCGTACCCTTGCTCCAAGAGCAACATGGCAGCCACAGAACTGTCTATTCCGCCGCTCATCGCCATCAGTACCCGCTTATTTTTCTCCATCACTACCCTACTCTTTTACCGTTTCACGCAGTATCTCCGACACCGTTGGATGAGGAAAAACGACCTGTTTGAACTCTGCCACCGTGTAGCCCATTCGCACAGCAACCGATGCGGCTGCGATAATCTCTGAACACGGATTACCTATCAAACTGACACCCAAGATGGCCTGTTTCTTTTGGTCGACTATTACCTTGCACAACCCATTCTCACCTTCGTTCTCTGCTACAAAACGACCCGAGAACGCCATTGGCAGTTTCTTCACTTCGTAGGGAATAGGCAACACACAATCCGTTCCCGTTAGGTCTTTTTCGGTCAATCCAACCGCTGCAATCTCAGGATTGGTATAAACAACCGAAGGCAAAGCATTGTAGGCAATACGCTGCAAAGGTAGTTGTTTGAGCATACGACCCACAGCCACTTCTGCTTGACGGGTTGCCACATGCGCCAACATCAACTTGCCCGTCACATCTCCCGCTGCATACACGTTTTTAAGATTCGTGTGCATAAACTCATCTACTTCAATACCTTTGCGATTCAGTTGCAGGTCAGTCAGAGCTTTAAGTCCTTGCAGATTAGGACGACGACCCACACAAACTAATATATTGTCTGCCGTAAAAGTACCTTGGTCAGTAATGACTTGATTGCCATCGAACTGACTCACACGTGTATTCGTATGAATATCAACGCCTTCCTTTTTATATTTCTGCAGCAATATATCCACTATCTCGGCATCAAGATTAGGCAAGATTGTTGGCATCGCCTCAATGATGGTGACTGCCACACCCAATTCGTGATACAATGTGGCGAACTCCATACCGATAACGCCACCACCAACAATAATGATAGACTTCGGAAGGTTTGTCTGCGACAGTGCTGACGATGAATCCAAGATGTAGGGATTATCTTGCACCCCATCTATCGGCGGCACAAAATTAGTTGACCCCGTGCAGATAAGCAGATTTTCTGCCTCATAATCTGCTTCACCTGCATGCAAAACGATTCGTTCGTCCGTACGTGAGACCACCGTTGCCATGGCAGAAACCACGGTACAATGCGGATTATTGAGTTGGGCTCGTATTCCCGCCGACAGTTTGCGTATCACTTTCTGCTTACGTTGCTGCATCCTTGCGTAGTCGAAGGATACGTTTTCTGCGCTCACACCATACTTCGCAGCATTAACCGCATTATGATAGTGTTTTGCACTATAAAGTAACGTTTTTGTAGGAATACAACCTACGTTTAGGCATGTGCCACCAATCGCATTCTCTTCGAACAAGATGACATCTTTACCTGCTTTTGCCACTTCTGCGGCTGCCGTATACCCTGCAGGACCGCCTCCGATGATTGCCAAATAATACATACGGAAAGAGATTATAGTATGTTTTCACAATATATTCTTACTGCCTGACGAACCATCTCCACGCAGGGACGTTTCTTATAATAGGTGTCAGTACGTTCTTCGGGTTTCGGCGAATGTTCGGGAGCTGCAAGTCCCAATAGTTCGGCACAAATAATCGAACCATTTTCTTCTTTGAACCGCGCAGCAAGTTCCTGAACAGTTTGGTAGTTGTGCATCTTGCCCTCGTTATCATGAGGAGTGGTACTCCCATTTTGCAGACCTGCCAAGAGAAACATGCCGCAAGCGGCACCGCACGTCTGACGCATTCTTCCTATCCCCCCACCAAAAGAGGCACCAAGACGAAGAGCTAAATCGGTGTCTAAACCATAGATATCCGAACATGCTGCCACCACCGATTGCGAGCAGTTGAAACCCTCACGAAACAACGCTTCAGCACGGTCCTGACGCTTTACTATCTCACTTTCTGTCATAATAATGTTACTTTCAGTTTGTGTCCGCAAAGGTACGTTTTTTCGTGTGATATTGCAAAAACACCTCTCAATATGATGAAGACACGTTTTCACATCGACCTCAAGACCCTTTTGATTCTGCTATGCCAATTGTACATTGTCAATTGTCAGATTGTCCAGGGATGTTCTAAAAATTACTTTTGAGATGATTTGTGGAATTTTATTTAGTAGATGGTTGGCGCAACGAAGGAGCAATGTTGGACATTGTGACTGAATGAAAGTCAAGCAGATACAAATAAAAAACACAAAGCACTCAAAAAGTGGAGAAACATCCCAATTAGTAACAAAATAACGAAACGCGGAATTTTTAGAACATCCCTCCAATATTCATGCCCCAAAAGTATGTTGTATAACATAGTTTTTGCCATTGTGGCAAATAAAAAAAGGGCTTACCTTTGCATCGTAATCAGAAAGAACAACACAATCTTTTTTGTACCTTAATAATTTAATAGACTAATACCTTATAGTAAAAGGGGCACCGTGAGGTGTCCCTTTGCACATCTTATAGTTTGTGCTTGCGCAAACAAAGAAAATGTATTTTGCGTCCGCTTTTGAATAGCATTGACCTTAGAGACCAAGCGAATACAACGCATGGTCTCTTTTTGGGGGATGTTCTAAAAATTGCTTTTGAGATGATTTGTGATTTTTTATTTAGGAGATGGTTGGCTTGAACGAAGGAGCAATGCAAGCATTGTGAACTTACGTTTTTTGACTACGTACATTTGTCCATCTCTGTCACTTGCATGCAATATTTGAATCATATTGCGCAATATTTGTTCCAACCCCTTTGTTAATGATTGTTGTTAGCTTCGTGAGCACGAAGTGAGAGCAGGAAACCAAAAACACAGCGCAATTGTTAATTGTTAATTGTTAATTGTTAATTGTTAATTGTCGTTTCCTCCGACACACATCGCATTTCCGGCAAGCCTCCGCATTATTCTCCCCAAAATACGACAGCAGCAACTGGCTGCGACAGAACTGATTTTGCTCTGCATACTCCACCATCGACGTCAGTTGCTTGACATAGAGTTCTTTACGAGTATCATACACCCGTTCCGATAGGTTCAATTGGTCCAACGCAACGCGCTCCGACACGAATGTGATATAAGGCGTTTTCCGTCGAGGTATATATCGCAGCAGTCGATCCTGTGCCAGCCCTACCAACACCTCATTCAGATGCTTTGGCGGCATATCAAGACTCGATGCCATCGTCTTATCTTGGATATAAACGGTGTCCGAGAAAACCCCCGTATAATTGCGCAAGATATAATAGATAATTCGCTCTTGCTCCTGCGTAAAATCCTGATGATACAAGTCCTCACGCGTGCAAAGAAACTGTATCCGTGGCGACGTCTCCGTCTCTTCCTGATAGGCAAGATAACCCGCCTGACACAGCAACTGTATCGCATTAAACGTCTGTAAAACAGGCAGATGATAAGCAGCAACCAACTTCTCCAAATGAAACGCAAAACTATGCCCCATACCCGAACCGATACCTACCTCATAGAAGTTCCCTATTGCCTCATAAACCCGCTTCACGAAGTCCTTCGGCGGATAAGTATCCTCAATACGCTTATTCGCTTTCGCATTATCTTTCTCATCGTAAAGCAACACCGCATAAGCCTCTTGCTCATCTCGACCGGCACGGCCTGCTTCCTGAAAATATGCCTCCAACGTATCCGGCAAATCCCAATGCACCACCACACGCACATCTGGCTTATCTATCCCCATGCCAAAAGCATTGGTTGCCACCATGATACGTATCCCTTGTTCCGTCGTCGGCGAATAATCCTTCCACTGACGCTGCGCCTTATCTTTTTCGTACGAACTCAGTCCCGCATGGTAGTATGTCGCCGAGAAACCTTGACTAACAAGCCATTCCGCCAACTCTTTCGTGTTCTTCCGATTACGAGTATACACTATCGCACTGCCAGGCACACCTTGCAAGATACGCAGCAACTGCCCACTCTTATCCGCCGTCTGACGAACTATATACGATAAGTTCGACCGATAAAAACTCTTCTGAAAAACCTTCCACGGACGAGCCTTTCGATTCGGCAACGCAGGCAACGACAACTTATCCTGAATATCCTGCACCACCTCAGGCGTAGCCGTTGCCGTAAGAGCCAAAACGGGCACCTCTGGCATTATCTCACGTATCTGTGCAATACGCAAATAAGGCGGACGAAAATCGTATCCCCACTGCGAGATACAGTGTGCCTCATCGATAGCAATCAGATTGATTGGCAGTTCCGTCAGCCGCCTACGGAAATCGGCATTCTCCAAACGCTCAGGCGACACATAGAGAAACTTATAATTGCCGAACTGACAATTGTCCAATATAACCTGCACTTGCCGATACGGAATCCCTGCATAGATACAATAAGCCTTTATCTCACGCGCCTTTAGGTTCTCCACTTGGTCCTTCATCAGCGCCACAAGCGGCGTGATAACCAAGCACAATCCCTCTCTCGCCAAGGCAGGTACTTGAAAACAGATTGACTTACCCCCACCTGTCGGCATCAAGGCAAGCGTATCCGTGCCCGAATAGACACTGCTCACTATCTCCTCTTGCAAGGGGCGAAACGAGTCATAACCCCAATACTCGTGCAGTATATCGGTGAAAAGACTCATGGCTCAGGTTAGGAAGGAAGACGAAAACAGCACAATCGCCTATTCGTCATCCGAATAATAGTTATACTTATCTTTTCCGTTGCCGTAACCATAACCGTAGCCGTATCCGTACCCATAGCCATAACCATAGCCGTACCCATAGCCGTACTTCTTACCGCCGAAGTAACCTTTCTTCTTCTCAATTGGCATATCGGAGAACACAAGTTGAACCTTGTCCTTATAATCCAACTCCATCTGCTGTAACGTGTTCTTGCAGAAGTATTTATTGGTAATCATGCAACGTATCACATACAGCGTCAAATCGGTCTGCGAAACCATGGCAAACGCATCCGGCACCTGACCAATAGGCGATGTATCGATGATGATAAACGCATACTCTTTACGCAGTTCATTGATCATATCCACCAACTTATCCGAACGTATCAACTCGCCTGGGTTGGGTGGAATAGTTCCCGCTTGCAAGATATCGAAGTCGTAAGGCGTATCCTCGCTATGAATAATCTCCTTCAACTCACATTCGCCTATCAAATAGTTCGTTACACCCAAGCCGGCATCCAAACCTAACTTATCGTGGATATTCGGCTTACGGATATCAAGGTCTATCAGCAACGTCTTCTTACCCGTCATAGCATACAGCGCAGCAAGGTTCGTCGAGAGGAACGTCTTACCATCGCCCGACTGGGTGGAGGTCACCGTCAATACGATGTTCGACTTGCGCCCAACGATGAACTCAATACGCGTTCGTATCGTACGAAGCATCTCGGCATACGACGAACGTGGGTTCTTCTGCACCATTGTCGGATTCTGCGAACGAACATGGCGAAGCGAACCTATCAATGGGAACTTCGACAGTCGTTCCACCTCTTTTGGTATACGTAACTTATTGTTCAGTAGTTCAATAAGTATCGAAAATGCCAGCGGTGCCAAGAAACCAAACAGCAAGTAGGTCGTCGTGGTCTTCTTCTTTTGATTGGCATTCGTCACATACATCGTACGAGCCTTATCCAACACGGCATTATCAGGAGTGTTCGACGCTTTCTGTATCTCCGTCTCGGCACGCTTCTGCAAGAAGAACGTATAGTAGTTATCGTCGATTCGATAATTACGCTCAATAGCAACCATCTCCAACTCCTTTTCAGGCAGGTGCTTAATGTCGTTTTGCACCTGCGTATAACGCTCATAGAGGTCGTTCTTCTCTATCTCAAGCGATGCACGCATCGAACTAACCACCTCATTGATAGCCGCCGTAACGTTCTCTATATCTTTCGTATACTTAGCATAATACACGTTCTTATCCGACAACTCACCACGTTGAATACGAAGGTCATTGAGTTGCTGAACAAGGGTCATCAGCATCGGCTCATTCAAGCCCAAGGTCGAAGGCGCAATCACACTTCCGTCCTCCATATTCGTCTGCAAGTAATGCGCCAAATAATCCAAATAGGTCTGCTTCAAACGCAATGTCATCTCCTGAGAATCATAGTCTTCCATCTTCTGCATCAGCGTCGAGGCGTAAGAAGACACATCCACAAACTTATTCTCCTGACGGAAATTCGTCATCGCACTCTCCGATACCGACAGCGACTGTTGAAGCACCGCCAATTGCTCATTGATAAACTTGATAGAGTTGTCCGCCACTTCGTTCTTGCGGTCCAAGTTATCTTGAAGGTAAATCTGACTCAGTTTATCGATAAACTCGCAATCGCGCTGCGGTGTCTCGCTTACCATACTCAGGTTCAGCACAGTCGAACCCTCGTTCACAAAACTCAGACCCAAACGCGATGAGAACTCGCCAACCAACGATGCCTTATCCCGAAAACGGAAATACATCTTACCGCTACTGACCATGTTCTCCGTCGGCCATATCGTTGCCGTAAAGAGCGTCGACTCTATCGGCTCTCCATAATGTGCCTTCACGCTGAATGGCATCGCCTCGTTCGTCGAGTTGATATCCAATGACCCATCTTCATTGATTTGCACCTCGAAGAGCGTATTGTACGCGTAATCACCTATCTTCGTAGGTTCAACCAAGATTGGAGTCCGACGATAAAGGTTGCGAGTACGGAATCGACCCTGCGTGATATACTCCACCTGCATAAAAGGCAGCGAGTCAACCACCCTACACATCAAGTCGTAAGACGAGAGCATTATCACCTGGTTATTCACGTTCTTGTAACCTGGGTCTACACCAAAACCCTGCATCAATGCCTGCGAACCACCATACGAATTGGCATACTCTTTTATCAGTATCGTTCCCGACGACAGATATTGCGGTATCCATTTGCGGTTTTCAAGCATCGCACATGCTAGCGCAATGACTATACTTATCACGAACAGATACCAATAACGCAAGATGCGAAGCACCCATTCTAAGATGTTAAACGAGGACTGCTCCTCTTCTATTATAGGCACATTGTTTTGCGTGTTCTGTGTTGTTGGAGACTCCATAATGTTACAATGTTGTATAGTTTAATACAGATACCAAGAGCGATAGCGACGACGTTATCAAGGCCAAGAAACCACTGTAAGAGGCTACCTTATAGAAACTGCCCTTTGAACGTGCCACATAAATCACATCATTCGGATAAACATAATAATACTTACTATCAATCAGCGTGTTTGTGCGAATATCGAACTCCAGCACTTCCGGTTCTTCGTTATCTCGAGGACGGATTATACGAACATGCTTCCTATCGCCCTGATTCATCAAATCGCCCGACATCGCCAACGCTTGATAGATGGTCAACTTATCCTTGTATATCTGATAGGTTCCTGAATTGATATCACCTATTATAGTGAATGTCTTATTATATAAGGTCATCTTCACCGTTGCATCAGGGATTATCTCACGGAAACGCTCTTGAACCAAAGCCTCCGCCTCCTCTATCGTGAGGTCTTTTATCACTATCGGCTCCAAGAACGGCAAATCGATTGAGCCGTCCGAGTAAACTCGATACGACTTCGTATTACTAATCGATGCACTACCCGTTCCTTCTGTGATAACCTTCGCAATGGTCTCATCCATAGTGATTAAACGGTATATTATCTCGTCATTGATATGGATGCGATAAGGCTCATATTCCGCCTTCTCATATTGAGGCAATTTATCTCGCTCCTGCAATAGTCCCACTACACGATGAGAGTAGCAACCCGTCAGCATCATGCCTAACAGCAACGCTATGCTTATATTATATAGTGTATTATATAGTGTATGCGCTCTCATATCCTATTTATTTTTATTCTTCTGCACAGGTTGAACAATAAACCGATCCACCAAAGTGTAGATAAACACGCCAAACGACAGCGTTGTCGCAACAGTCGATACGGCTGCACCGGCGGAGTTGATACCAAACGCCTGACCCTTAATCTGCTGAATATAAATAACATCATTCGGCTCAATGTAATAGAACTCCGAATTGATGATATCCTCCGAACGAACATCAAAAGTCTTGATTATCGTACTGTCCTCCTGTTCCCTTATGATGTGAACCCTCGAACGGTCGCCAAAGTCTGCTATATCTTTCGCCATCGCAAGCGCCTCAAAGATAGTTATCTTCTCTTTCGTAATGGTAAACCTACCCGACGACTGCGCGCCAATAACCGAGAAACAGCGTTGCACTATCTGCACCTCTACCGACATGTTCGGCATTGTACCTTCTTGCACCACATACCCTGATAGCAACTCCTCCAACTTACGCTTCACCTCCCGAGTCGTCAATCCGCGTACCGGCACCGAACCCACCGTAGGGAAGTTGATACATCCATTATCGTCAACCACATAAGTATACAAATCCGTTGACGAGTTACCCGAACCCGTAAGCAATTGCGTGCTATTTGCCAATCCGCCATTGAAATAACTAGCCGTCTTCTCGTCAATGGCATATACATGGATATACAACCTATCGCCCTTCTGCAATCGATAATCCGAGTAATTAATAGTGTCCGTATAGGCTGGTATTCGCTTGTCTGCCGGCTGCATATAGTTCACCTTCCGCGCCGTCACACACGAACCAAACCCCACTGCCACCATCATCAATAGCAATGTATATAGTATTACTCTACCCTTTCCCAATGTCTTATTCATTAATACGTCTATCGTATAGTATGCCACAATATAGGACTGCAAAGGTACACATTTTTTCTCAACTACCACAACACTACACACATATTTCTTCAATTCATACATCCATACATCATACATTAATAAACTATTTTCCTCCACACCATGCGCATACAAAGAAAAAATGTTGTACCTTTGCGATTCGATTGTAACTCAATCGAAAATCAAACGAAAATCAAACTAATAGCAATACAATGGAAAGAAAAGTCCGTGTTCGTTTCGCACCAAGTCCTACGGGTGCCCTACACATTGGCGGTGTTCGTACTGCCCTCTACAACTATTTATTCGCACGTCAACACAACGGCGACATGCTCTTACGCATCGAAGACACTGACTCTGCCCGATTTGTACCAGGCGCAGAAGAATACATCATCGAAGCTCTTCATTGGCTTGGTATAGAGATCGACGAAGGCATCAGCGTAGGTGGACCTAATGGCCCCTATCGTCAATCCGAACGCCGTGAGATATACCACAAATATGTAAAGCAACTCCTCGATAGCAATCACGCATATATTGCCTTCGATACCCCACAACAACTCGAACAAAAACGCAACGAGATACCTAACTTTCAATACGATGCCCGTACCCGTATGCAGATGTGCAACTCACTTACACTCAGCAAAAGCGAAGTAGAGGCACGCATCGCCAATGGAGAACAGTATGTGGTCCGTTTTATGGTCGAGCCAAACGAGGACATTCATGTCCACGACCTCATACGAGGTGAGGTAGTCATCAACTCCAATATCCTCGATGATAAGGTGTTATACAAGTCAGCAGACGACCTACCAACCTACCACCTCGCCAACATCGTCGACGACCATTTGATGGACATCTCACACGTCATCCGAGGTGAAGAGTGGCTTCCGTCTGCACCCTTGCACGTACTACTCTACCGTGCCTTTGGTTGGGAAGACACAATGCCTCAGTTCGCCCATCTACCCTTGCTGCTCAAACCCGACGGCAACGGCAAGTTGTCCAAACGAGATGGAGACCGCTTAGGCTTTCCTGTCTTCCCATTGGAGTTCCACGACCAAAAGACAGGTGCCGTATCAAGCGGTTATCGCGAGACAGGCTACTTCCCAGAAGCAGTCATCAACTTCCTTGCTTTGCTTGGATGGCACAGCGGCGACGATAAAGAAATCTACTCAATGGACGAACTCATTCAAGCCTTCTCGCTCGAACGAGTAAGCAAGTCTGGTGCTAAGTTCGACTTCGAAAAAGGCAAATGGTTCAACCATCAGTACCTACAAATGAAGGACAACGAATATCTCGCTGACGAGTTCTGTAAACTCGGTATCTACAACAACTTCAACGAAGAACAGCGCAAACAACTGCCGCACGTCATCGGACTTGTCAAAGAGCGTGTCAACTTCGTCAAAGAGTTGTGGGAGCAGATGAACTTCTTCTTCGTTGCACCTACCGAATACGACGAGAAATCGCTCAAGAAACGTTGGAAAGAAGACTCTCATCGTCATATAACAGAACTTCTGCAACTCCTGCGAAGCATCGACGATTGGTCTGCCGAATCGCTTGACCAAAAGGTAATGGCATGGATTGCAGCCAATGAGTACGGCGTAGGTATCGTAATGAATGCCTTCCGAATCTGCCTTGTTGGCGCTGCACGAGGACCACATATCTGGGAGATAACCAACGTACTGGGCAAAGAAGAAACCCTCCGACGCGTAGAAGCCGCACTCAAAGTCCTGCCTTAATAGATATTGCACTTCTAAGCAGAATATATCAAGAAAAAGTCCCATACACTCCAAAAGCGTATGGGACTTTTTCTTGTCTAAATGACATACCGCCATCATTTTGGGTCTATAGGTCATTTTGCAGACTGCGATGCGTTCTCTGTCCCATTTAGGAAACCAATCCAACACCCTACAAATTATCTCAAAAGCAAATTTTAAGCATACAAATTTCCATATCTGCGAAATAAAGACTATCTTTGCAGCGCAAAACTGACCAAACTGCCTGTAAGTGGGGTGCAGGCACCGGTCACAGCACATATCACCCCACACCATAGCGTTTGCTATTTATTCGGTTTGTCGCGGAATGTAGGAAGTTCACAAAGACAATTAAGAAACGAATAAGTTGTAAGCGTCTGCGTTTGCAGATGTTACACTTATTGTTCTTAATTTGGCAATTCCTACAGCCACGCGACGAGAATATAGAGTAACATCTGCTTTTTTGTGATCTTGTAATTTCCAGTTTAAGGAACCAGAGCAAAAGAGTTACCCTATTTTATCGTTGACTAGGCTGTAATTGTTGTCATACCGCATAAATGCTTCGTCATAATGCAATATGGCAACAAGAAAACAATCAGGGCAAGTTTTTACGCCCCATTACTTAGTATGCGATATTTTGGATGTCGCAGGCTATTATGGAGATATTATTCTTCAAAAGCATATCATCGACAATAGTTGTGGAGATGGCGCATTCTTACAGGAAATAGTACAGAGATATTGTGCGGAGTACCTAAAACAATCCACCAATCTGCAACAACTTAGTCAGGACCTCTCTACATATATCCATGGCATAGAGTTAGACCCAATAGCATATAATGAGTGTGTTCATAACCTCAATACGATAGTTGCACAATATCATTTGCAATCGATAGAATGGGATGTCCGTAATATGGACGCCTTGTCGGTTACAGATTTTGATAATCGAATGGACTATGTTGTAGGCAACCCTCCTTATGTTAGAGTTCATAACTTAGCCGACAACTACGCTAATGTCAAGCATTTTCATTTTACTCAAGACGGAATGACTGACCTCTATCTTGCTTTTTATGAGATAGGATTTGGAATGCTTTGCCAAGGAGGAAAATTGTGCTATATCACACCTAGTTCATGGATAAATAGTTTGGCTGGCAGTATATTGCGGCAATATATTTGCATACAGCATAATCTTGTCAAACTGATTGATTTAGAACATTATCAGCCGTTTGATGCTATGGCATATACCATGATTGCGTTATTCGAGAAAGGTATACGACATGAAGATTTCATCTATTACACTTACATAGGCGATAAACATATTATCATGTCTCAAGAATGTTTGCGCATTGAAGAGGTAATGATTGGGAATATATTGTATCTCGCAGACCGTAAAACACTTAAAGACCTGAGAAATATCTTCTTGCAAAAGCACAAACAGATTGTACAAGTTAAAAACGGCTTTGCTACTTTGGCTGATGGAGTATTTATAAGCCCCAATCTTCCTTTTACAAAGTATGTCATTCCTGTACTTAAAGCCTCTACAGGGAAATGGAGTAAGGCATTATTTCCTTACACTCCTCAAGGAGTACCATTATCACACGAGCAAATATTCTCAGACCAAGCGATATCTGAGTATTTAGAGGAGAATAAGTCTTATCTACTCAAAGGACAATCCGAGCAGGCTTGCCCTGAATGGTATCTATATGGCAGGACACAAGCATTAAAAGATGTGTGCAAGGACAAGTATGCAATAAACACGATAGTTATTGATACTCAGTCTATAAAGTTCGAAAAAGTTCCAAGCGGTGCAGGTGTGTATAGTGGATTGTATATTCTAACAGAGGTAGATGAAGAAACATTACGTAGTATATTATATACTGAGGAGTTTATGCAATATGTGCGCAGTTTGCGGCACTACAAAAGTGGTGGCTATTATACTTTCAGTTCTAAGGAACTAGAACAATATATAAATTACAAATTAGACAACTATGAAGACAACAACAGAACTCTCTTTTCCATTGACTAATGAGGGGTTCCTTAATGTACTAAGTAACTCTTTTCAATCATTTGTTGAATCCGGAACATCTCGCAGCACATCTAAGTTAAAACCTTTACATGGTGCTATTGCT
>CAVJQD010000047.1:0-17336 GCA_963651555.1 uncultured Clostridium sp.
TGACCTCTTCGGGTCATTCACGGGTCGTTCACGGGTCATTCACGGGTGATTCACGGGTGATTAAGCAAATAACTCCTTATAATCAAGCAGTTACGAAGGCACCAATTCGCCATCATTTTGCAACTATTTTTATCCAAAATCCATTATATCACATAATTTACTTAATATTACACTCAATAAAACTCAAAACAATATGACTTACGGATACATTAGGGTCTCAACCGACCACCAAAACACGCAGAACCAACATTACGAGATAGAGCAATTCTGCCAGCGAGAAGGACTACACATTGACTCTTGGATAGAGGAAACTATCAGCGGCACAACGACATACAACTCCCGTGCACTCGGACGCCTACTGAAACACACGCACGAAGGAGACCTAATCGTCTGCACTGAACTCTCGCGATTAGGACGAAGTCTATTCATGATAATGGACATTCTAAATCAATGTCTTAGCAAGGGTTGCCGTGTATGGACCACCAAGGACAACTATCGTCTCGGCGATGATATTCAAAGCAAGGTCTTAGCCTTTGCGTTCGCACTCTCAGCCGAGATAGAACGCAATCTCATCTCACAACGCACCAAAGAGGCATTGGCGCGCAAGAAAGCCGAGGGCGTATCCTTAGGGCGTCCCGCAGCAAGCCGCACCGACATCACCAAGCGCAAGTTATATCCTCATCGCCAAAAGATAACCAACATGCTTGCAGCAGGTTACAGCCTCAATCGCATTGCCAAAACACTTCATGTCAGCCGCAATACCATTGCGCGCTGGCTGGCAGACCAAGACTAACGCACCGCCCCACCTGTCCGTTGATACAATTAAATGGTCGTTTAATATGACAGCAAGTGTAGGGGCAATTGTGATAGAAGGGCATGTGCAGGGGTTATCGAATACTCGTGCTTTAGGGGAATTGGGCATACCGGTGTATGTGTTAGATGTGGTGCACTGTTTGGCACAACACTCGAAGTACTGTACTCGCTATTTCCGTTGTCCGCCGTTTCACTCAGAGGCTTTTGTGCCGTTTCTCATTGACCTTGCCAAGAAGGAACATCTGCAAGGGTGGTTCTTGATAGGTAGCAATGACCATATAGTGGAGCAACTATCGCTTCACGAAGAGCAACTGCGACCTTACTACACGATGCTCGTGCCCGATAAGACTCGTCTCTACGATATTATCAACAAGGCCCGATTGCTACAAGTAGCGGTTCAGTGTGGCACGACTATTCCAGCCACATGCTATGTGGATTCTATCGCACAGGCAAGCGATTTCCGTTACCCGTTGTTGATAAAAGGCTGCATGGGATTGAGTTTCTATAAAGCCACTCACTGCAAAGCGATACAGGTAGATACTCCGGAAGAGTTGCACCGCACGCTGCAGTCGCTACCTTTGACGCAGGATGTGATGATACAAGAACTCATACCTTTTGACCGACGTTATCCGGTGGTGTCGTTTACTTGCTTTGCCGTCAAAGGCGAGATAAAGACATATTGGATGGGACAAAAACTGCGGGAGCATCCTATCAAATACGGCACGGCAACGATGAGTGAGAGCGTGGATATACCTGAAGTGCTCCACGAGGCACGACCGCTTGTGCAGGCGTTGGAGTATACGGGTATTTGCGAGATAGAGTTTATGTTCGACCCGCGTGATAAGCAATATAAACTGATAGAAATCAATCCACGAACATGGTTGTGGGTAGGACTGGCAAAGGCATGTGGCATTGACTACGCCAAGATAGCCTATCGCTATGCGCAAGGGATAGAACAGACCTATCCGACACAATACACAACCGGCGTCAAATGGCGTAATAGCATAACGGACTTCGTCTTTGGTATGCAGGCTATCCTGCGGGGACATATATCGCTGCGTGATTACCTGCGTTCTCTGCATGGACCAATAGTGCATGCGGTATGGTCGTGGCATGACCCAATGCCTGGTGTGATATTTCCTTTGATGTCGTTCTATATCGCAAAGAAGCGGAGATAAGTCGTTTATTATCATGAATATATTAGTACAACTTAGTCATCCTGCACATTTCCACTACTACCATTATGCCATGCGTAATTGGGCAGCCGATGGGCATAAAGTGATAGTGGCTATTAAGACGAAGGATGTGTTGGAGCAACTGCTGCAAAATGCAGGTATTCCCTATATCAACATCAACGCAAAGGCGCATAGAGGCAGTAAGATAGGCATACTATGGGATATGTTGGTGCGTGATTGGCAACTGCTACGTATCTGCAAACGAGAGCATATCGACCTCTTGACGGGTTCGTCAGCCGAAGTGGCGCATGTAGGGTGGCTGTTGCACAAAGCGGTGGTATGTACGGGAGAAGACGATGCTGCCGTTGTGCCGGCTTATGTGCGTTGTACGGCACCTTTCTTGAATAAGAACCGGATACGCTTGACGCCCACAGTGTGCAATAGCGGGAGCATGGAGAAGTACACTATTCATTATCCCTCTTATCACGAGTTGGCGTATTTGCATCCGAATCATTTTGCGGCACGGCGGGAGGTGGTGGAGCAATATGGCATAGACACCACGAAGCCCTATTTCGTACTGCGGTTTGCGTCACTCAAGGCGCATCACGACAAAGGGATACATGGTATAGACACTGCTATTGCACAACATCTTATCGACTTACTTCTGCCGCATGGACAGGTTTATATCACAAGTGAACGACCCTTAGAACCACAGTTTGAGGCGTACCGTATTCATATCAATCCACTGGATATGCACCATGTAATGGCGTTTGCATCACTCTACTTGGGTGATAGTCAGACGATGGCAGCAGAGGCGGGCGTGCTGGGTACACCTTTCGTGCGATTCAATGACTTCGTGGGGCGTATCGGGTATCTGCGGGAGTTGGAGGATGTGTATCATCTGGGTTATGGTATTCATGCTACGCCATTGACGGCAGATAGTACTATTCGTCGCACGGATGGAAGCGTGCAACCAAGTGGTACAGAGGCGTTGTATGAGGCGGTGGAGCAGTTGGTGGCACAGACGGCAGAAGAGCGACAGACGCTTTATGGTCAACGCCGTAAGCAGATGTTACAGGAGAAAATAGACTATGCCAAGTATCTCACTTGGTTTGTAGAGCATTATCCGGAGTCGGTTGCGCAATCGAAACAAGCCGATAACGGTTTCTGGGAAAGGTTTCAATAGAAGTGATGTAAGAGGCGTATGACGGCTACTCCAAGACGATAGAGACGGGGGTGGTTGATAGCACAGTAACGACCGTGCTCCACTTCTTGTCCGCCAAAACGTGCCTTGAAAGTGCGTACACCGTAAGGGATATCGGGCGTGCCGGCACCCATCATGTCGAAGGTGGCGATGCCGTGCGTAGTGGCATACTGAATAGCCGCATACGTGGCGAGGACAGAGGGGTATTGCTGACGGTATTCTTTGTTCAGTCCACACACAAACCATTCATAGATAGTGTCTTGACCTAATATCGGGCATACGATGCCGCCGATGATAGTGTCTTGGTGATAGACCAAGAGGAACTTGGCGGCTTGTTGATGATAGAGGGTCAGGAAAAAGGTTTGAGAGGGTAGGGGCGTCTTTATCCGTGTGCGATAGAGTTGGTGCAAGAGATGGTAGAACGCCTGCACTTGCTGTTCATTGTCGGCTTCTCGGATTGTAGCACCGTTAGCAAAGGCTTTGCGCACCTGCCTACGACGGTTGCTCTTCATGCGTTGCAGGGCGTCGGCGGTGCAGTCTATCTGGTAGTTTAGGTGGGGCTGATAGGTGAAGCCACACTGCTCGAAGATGCTGCGCCACGGACTGTAGTCGTGGAAGTTGCGGGTCTCGATATAGATGGCTCTCTGCTGCAGATTACTGCGAACGGCGTGTAGTAGAGCTACAAGTGCCTCTTCGGAGATATTTTCATCGAGCAAAGGTCCGCCGATGATGATGGCACGGCGAGAGAAGTACTGCTTGAGGGCGCTGCGCTCACGAGTGATATACCCCACGATGACGCCGGTGAGAGTGGCGTGGCGGTCTTTATGGGTGCGTAGGGATGTGTCAGTGTCTGTGTTTTCTGCACTTTCTGCACTTATCGGAGAATCCTGCGACCCCTCTTCAATAGCAAAGACGAAAGGGGTCATCTCCTGTGGCAAGGAGGCATAGAAGCGATACGCCTCGAGTGTCTGAAACCATGTCGCCACTGCAGAACGCGTGAGCAAGGAGCGCCAAGAGGAGGCATCGATGTCTTTTATTTCGGTGTAGATATTCACTGCTACTGTAATGTGGGTGCAAAGATAGTGAAGATTTTGCAATTTTACAATTGGACAATTTACAATTGGACAAATTACTATTGAGCGAAAAAAAGTCAATTCGGTGGGCGTAAAAAAACTTTTGTAGATACAAAAAAAGTGGTATCTTTGCAGACGGAGCATTGATACCATAGTGGGTGGAAATGTGATGTTGTAATATTGCCTCGTAAATGGTTGAAAAAAGTAATTAACATTGTAAAATTAATATCATGAGAAAAGATTTAAGAATACTTGTTTCCTGTGAATTGCCTAGGGACGTGAAATTTGAATTGGAAGGAATGACCCTGTATATCGGGCTAGAGGAAAAAGGACTGATTTCAAATATGCAAGTCGCCCCCTCTGCTTTTGAGGGTTGGGCATTAGGTCTTATGGCTAACTATCCCAAGTTGATTAAAGACGTTGTCATAGAATGGACTCCACTAGATTTAAGTAGTCTGAAATCTGGTGCACGAGGACATTATTACCGTTTTTTGTATAGAGCATACAAATTTCAGAAGAATTACCCGACTTTTGTAAAAATAAACCCTGAGATTCCCAATAATTATGTCCATGAGATGTCCGATGATTGGGTATTGAATTATCCAAATGCTGAAAGTAAAGAATCAACAAACCTTAAGCCGGAAGCTTATCTTGAACGGAAAGTGCTCCTGCCTTTGATGCAGGAAAGATTTGCAGTTGCCGATCATCAACTCCCAGCCGGTCTTTTTTACAAGAAAAAGTCATCGGACCCGAAATTCGAAAGAACACCCAGAAGGCTTAGTCAAGCTGATTTGTGGAGTCTGGGCAATGATATTCTCACAATTTATGAACTGAAAATCGACAACAACAAGCCGGTTGGGATTATCTCGGAAATACTGTTCTATACCAATGTAATGAAGGATCTGACTGATCATAAAATCAACTATCCGGATGAATTCTTCAAAAAGCGTAAATATCACCGACACTCTAAGGAACTTGCAGACGCAATCTTGGAGAACAAAGTCAAAAAAGTCGTCGGCGTATTGTTAGCCAATAATTTGCATCCTCTTATAACTAATAAAACTAAAGAGGTGATTTCTATGATGTCGGCGAATACCTCAGGGATAGAGTATAAGGCTATTTCTGTTGATGATTTCAGAATTAGTCTCTCTAAATGAAGATAACCATCCATAGGGGCATCAACCAGATTGGTGGCTGCGCCACCGAAATTCAGTCAGGAGATGACCGGATAATGATAGACTTTGGCAGTAACCTTCCTGGCACTGAAGGTGAGGATTTTTCGGAGGAGCAGATTAAGTCAAAGACTTCGGGTCTCCGCGCCATACTCTATACCCATTACCACGGCGACCATGTCGGACATTTCGCAGAGGTCTCTGGAGCTGAGCAGTGGATTGGAGAGGGCGCGCTCGAGGTTATGATGGCGAAACATAAAGCCCTTCAAAAAGCAAGTGACATCAAAAGAAAGAATGGGCAGGAGGAGGAAGCTGATAAACTTGACCAAAAGGCGGCGCTGTTGGTGCTTTCGGAGATGAAGACCTTCGAGATGAGGCAGGAACTTCGTTTTGGATGTTTGACCGTTACTCCGTTTGCATGCTCCCATTCTGCCTTTGACTCATATATGTTCTTGATTTCGGATGGGGAGAATACGGTTCTCCATACAGGTGACTTTAGAATGCATGGGTATATCGGCAAAGGGGTGAGAAAATTCATCCCAGCGTTCGTTGGTCAGGTTGATGCGCTTATCACCGAAGGGACAATGCTTTGCCGAGGAGACGAGCATGTCGCTACGGAAGGTGAACTTAAGCGAGAGGTCTATAACCTTCTTACTGAAGGCAGTGGGCATAATCAGTTCTTTGCGCTCTGCTCTTCTACGGATATTGACCGGCTTGCCACCTTCCGCCTTGCTTGCAAGGAGGCAGGAGCATGGTTTGTTGTGGACTCATTTCAGAAAGAGGTTCTGGACATCTTTACGAAGTATCAAAGCGGATTTTCAAAAATCTATAATTTTGACCGCGTAAAGATCTGTCGTTCAAACGACAAGTTCTTTGACGAGATGGCACGTACTGGCTTCGTATTTGCCATACGGTCCAGCCAAATCGTGAAATTGAAGAATGTCTATATGCGTCGCTTTCCCAATGCAAAGCTCATTTATTCGATGTGGAACGGCTATCGACACGGATCTGCTTCTCAAAGGAGCGAGAGTATCATTGATGTTTGCAGGCTCTTTGGCGATGAGAATATAGTGTCTGTCCATACCTCTGGTCACGCAACACCGGAAGCAATCCGTGATGTGGTAGAGATGACAAGACCGCGCAAGAAGATTATCGTTATCCATAAAGATAAGAACAGCGACCGTAGTCTCTTGAATCTTCCTGAAGAGTATAAGGACAAAGTGATCTGGGATTTTGAGCAGGGGCAAGACAATTCCGTGGAAATATAGGGACGCTGGCAAATATTTATGGGTTTGATGGACAACAAAAAAGGTCGCTTCGGTAGGGAAGCGACCTTTCTTATGCTTTGCACAAACTGCTTTTATGCTTTTGACAGGTTGTCTTTACGCTACAGATATGCTGTCGTTAACCTCTTGACACACTATCGATAGGTCAAGCATAAGCAGTCGTTGTGCTGTGAATTATTGAATATCAATGACACGGGTAGGTTGTTTTTGAACTGTAGAGTCCAATTTAGGCAACTCAATATGCAATACACCGTGTTCGGCTTTGGCAGAAATACCCTCTTTGTTGACATTGTCTGGCAGGAGCAACGATTGCTCGAAGCGGCTGTAGTTGAACTCGCGACGTAGGTATTTCGTCTTTTTATCTTCTTCTTTGTTTTCTTGCTTTTTCTCAACGGAGACTACCAATTCGTCTTGGTCGTTTACATGTACGTGGAAGTCTTCCTTGGTCATACCAGGAGCGGCTATCTCAACATGATAAGCTTTTTCGTCTTCTTTGACATTGATTGCAGGCGTTGTGCTTGAAAGGTTGTGAACCAAAGGCCATTCGTCACTGAAGAAATCATTGAAGATACTTGGTAACCAGTTTTGTTCGTTTCGTCTAATTGTAGGTAACATAGTTGTAAAATTTTAATAGTTGGTTTAGTGCTGATATCCGAGAACCCTCTCTTTAGGATGTCTCTCAATCGGCATTCGCATAGTGATAGGCAAAAGGTATGCCACTGAGTGTGAGATGTTTACGACTGCCAAGTTGTCGTGTTCTTGTCATAAAAGTGGACGAAATGGCAGAAAATGACATACCACCGCACATCGTGCGGTGGTATGTCATTTTCATGTATGGATGTATTACCGCACTTCGTGCGGATGTATAGATGTATGACTGCCTGCGGCGGATGTATATATGTATGATGTATGAATGTATGAATGTATGAATGTATGGTGTATAGGATAAAATTGATAGTAAAATGGGGAAATATGTGACATAAGTTTGGTGGGACGGCAAGAAAAGCGTACCTTTGCATTTGCGTATGAAAGATACACTGATAATAGGATTGACAGGGGGTATAGGTACTGGCAAGTCGTTCATATCGAAAGGCTTAGCCGGTTTGGGGTATGAAGTGTACGACTCGGATGCCGCCGCACAAAGGTTGATACACGACAATCTGTGTGTGCGCAGTCAGGTCGAGTTGCTGTTTGGTAGCGATATCTTTGTGAACGACCAATACGACAAACGCCGTGTGGCATCGCTTGTATTCAATAATCCTGAACTCTTGGATAAACTCAATCAGATAGTGCATCCGGCAGTGGCTTACGATCTCAGAGAGTGGGCGAATGGAGCGAAGGGAGAAGTGGTGTTTGTGGAGTCGGCGATACTGTTTGAGAGTGGTTTTAATAAACTCTGCAAGGCAGTGGTATGTGTGAGTGCGCCCGATGAGGTGCGTGTGGAGCGTGTGTTGGAGCGAGATAAGACGAGTCGTGAAGCCGTGGAGAAGCGTATGCATAGTCAAGCTGAACAAGAATGGATTCGTGAGCAATCGGATTTGGTAGTAGAGAACGATGGGACGGTATCGGTGGAGGCATTGTGTGAGCAGATACGCGATTTTGTTGAGCGATTGAAAGAATAAGATGGAGAATACAGACCTCATATTTAGATGTTTTGCTTCGGGTAGTAGTGGCAATTGCTATTACTTGGGTAACTCACATCAAGGCGTGTTGATAGATGCGGGTATCTCGGCTCGTGCTATCCGCAGCGACTTGAGGGAGATGGGTTTGGACTTCTGCAATCTGATGGGAGTGCTTGTGACGCATGACCATGCAGACCATATTCGTGCAGTGGGTACATTAGGAGAACGTTTTCATGTACCTATCTATGCAACGGCAGAGATTCACGAGGGTATCAATAAGAACTATGGCGTGAAAGAGAAATTGCGCACATGCTGCAAGTATTATAAGAAAGGAGAACCGTTCGACTTGGGCGATTTGCATATCAATACTTTTGGTATCTCGCACGACTCGACCGACTGCGTGGGGTATGTGATAGATGTGGCAGGACAGCGGTTTATTATGGCGACGGATGTAGGCAAAGTGGACAGGGTTTTCTGCCAATATGTAGAGACGGCGAATCACTTAGTGATAGAGGCTAATCATGATGAGCAGATGCTCTTGAATGGGCCTTATCCATCGTACTTGAAGGCTCGTATCTTGTCGGATGTGGGTCACTCGAGCAATAAGACTTGTGGCGAGACCTTGGCAAAGCACTATCGTAAGGGATTGCGAAATGTGTTCTTGTGCCATTTGAGTCACGAGAATAACGATAGGACTGTGGCTTATGAGACGGTGAAAGGTTATCTTGAGGGAGCAGGTGTGCGAGTAGGCGAGGACCTTAACTTGGTAGCCTTAGAACGACTGACGCCTTCGCCGATATACGATTTGACCACAGGCGAGATAATAGAAACGCAAACAAATAATTCATTACCTATATGGAACGACTTGTAATAATACCTACTTACAACGAGAAAGAGAATATTGAGAACATCATTCAAGTGGTGATGACGCTGCCTATTGAGTTTCATATTCTCATAGTTGATGACAACTCTCCTGATGGCACGGCAGAGATAGTGAAGCGGTTGCAGACGCAATATCCGCAGCAACTGTTTTTGTTGGAACGCAGTGGAAAACAGGGACTTGGTACGGCCTATATAGCAGGGTTCAAGTGGGCAATAGAGCATAAGTATGAGTATATATTCGAGATGGATGCAGACTTCTCGCATAACCCTCAAGACCTGATGACGTTGTATGATGCATGTGCCAACGAGGGTGCTGATGTGGCGATAGGTAGTAGGTATGTGACGGGCGTTAATGTGGTTAACTGGCCTATGAGTCGTGTGCTGATGTCGTATTTTGCAAGTAAGTATGTGCGTTTCATCTTAGGTGTGGATATTCACGATACGACAGCGGGCTTCATGTGTTATCGCCGTCATGTCCTTGAGACCATCGAACTTGATAAGATACGCTTCAAAGGTTATGCTTTCCAAATAGAGATGAAGTTCACCGCCTATAAGTGTGGGTTTACTATCAAAGAGAAACCTATCATATTCATTAATCGTGTGTTAGGTACATCGAAGATGTCGGGTGGTATCTTCTCGGAGGCACTGCTTGGTGTAGTGCGTCTGCGTTTGGAGTCGTTCTTTAGGAAATATCCGCATAAATAGGTCGCTATGAGTCGTAGGGTGGGGTATCTATCGCTTTGTATGGCAGTAGTTGGTATGCTGCTGTTGCCGTCGTGCCGCAAAGAGAACGGTAGTTCGCAGGAATTGGACGAGACAGAAGGTGCTGTGAACGAAGTTCGTTATGAGTATGGCATACCTGTCGACTCGTTCTACTGCGTCAAAGGCGTAGTAGGCAAAGGCGAGACCTTAGGCGGTATCTTCAGTCGTTTAGGTGCAACTACGCAGACAGTCAATCAGTTAGCAACGCTGCATTCGAGTGATTTCGATGCTCGGCAGATACGCCCACAGAAGAGTTATATTGCTTTTTATTCGATGGACTCGGTGCTGTGTTATTTTGTTTACAAGCAGGATATAGTGAGCAGCGTTGTGATAGATGTGCGCGACACACTGCATATCGAGAAAGTGCAGAAGCCACTTCGGCATCATACTGAATGCAAGGAGGTAGTGGTGGAGTCGTCGCTTTGGAACGCCTTTGTGAAGGCAGGTGCTAGTCCGCAGTTGGCTATCGAGTTGTCGGATATATATGCTTGGACGGTAGACTTCTTTGGTTTGCAGCAAGGCGACCGTTTTCGTGTGTATTATACACAGAGTTTTGCGGATTCGGTGCCCATCGATATAACGCGTGTGCATGCTGCCACCTATTATCATGGAAACGACAGTCTCTCGGCATATTACTTTGCTAATGACGATATATCAGGTTATTTCGACAAAGACGGTAACAGTCTGCGTAAGGCGTTCTTGAAAGCGCCGTTGAACTATAAACGCATCTCGTCGACCTTTACCTATCATCGCAAACATCCTATCTTTAAGACGGTTAGACCGCATACGGGCGTTGATTATGCTGCACCGATGGGTACGCCTGTGGTGTCGATTGGCGATGGTGTTGTGATAGAGAAAGGTTATAAAGGAGGCGGCGGTAACACCGTTAAGATTCGCCATAACTCTTCTTATACTACGGCTTATCTGCACTTGAGCAAATATGGAAAAGGTCTTCAAGTGGGCAAGCGCGTGGCACAAGGTGAAGTGATTGGTTATGTGGGTAGTACGGGTAATAGCACAGGTCCTCATTTGGATTTCCGTGTGTGGAAGAACGGGACGCCTATCAATCCTTTGACCATGGAGGCACCGCCTGTAGAGCCTATTCCTGCAAAGTATAAAGATGATTATCAAGCTACTGTTGATGCTTTGCAACATTTCTTGCAGTAGCTTTGAACGATTGTCTTGATGTCTACTATCGCTTTTCAATATTACAATTCGCCTTGTGGAAAGATTGTTCTTGCCTCTTACGAAGGTAGACTCTGTTTGTGCGATTGGCAGGAGTATCCTTGTGCCGAACGCAATAGGCGTCGATTGCAGCAAACGCTAAAAGCCAAGTGGCGAGAAGAGCCGTCTGAAGTGTTGGAACTTGCTAAGAAGCAATTAGATGAGTACTTTGCAGGTACAAGACACTGTTTTGATATGCCATTGCTGATTGTGGGAACTGATTTTCAGAAAAAGGTGTGGAATGCTTTGCAAGAGATACCTTATGGCGAGACGCGTAGTTATAAGGACATTGCACAAAGAGTAGATAATGTGCGAGGTGTGCGTGCTGTGGCGCAGGCAATAGGTAGTAATCGGCTAAGCGTGTTTATCCCATGTCATCGAGTTATCGGTTCTAATCACACCTTGACGGGTTTTGCAGGAGGATTAGAGGCAAAGAAAACTCTGCTTCAAGTGGAAAAAGCAAAGAACCTATTCGGTGCAGTTTAGGCAGATAGACAATGCCTTTCTGTGCCGAAGTACTTGATTGCGAAACTGTTGTACCTCTTCGCCGTGCCATATCTCCGAGAGCGATTGGGTGGATATATTGCCCAAGATATGTTCCTTATTCTTATCGAAGCAGCAAGGCAGAACATTGCCATTGGCATCTATCACGCAGCCGCTCCACAGGCGATAGCAGCGATTGTGGATAGTCTTACGCAGCGCATAATGGCCATCGCGGGTCTTCTTATAGCGGGAATAGCGTTCATCGGTCGGCATGAGAGGATGCCCATTGGCAAAGTCATAAAACTGAGCCGTCTTGAACGATAGTCGGTCAGCACCAAGATGCTTATACTCTTGCTTGAGTGAGTCCCATTCTGCTTCATTGCTTTTGAGGCGCAGACACTGCAACTCTACGACAATCGTCGAGTGTTGTTCCTCTTTCTCTGTATGCAAGAACTGCAAGGCATCCATAGTTCTTTCTACCTTGCCGCCAACACGATAGGTCTCGTAAGCGGCTTGCGAAAGTCCGTCCATCGAGATGATGATACGGTCTAACCCTGATGCCACCAAGGCTTTTGCCATCTCTCGGCTGAGCAACTGCCCATTGGTCGAGAGTAGGGTATAAAGTCCATAGTCTTTGGCAAGGTGAATCATCTCAGGTAGGGCTTTATTCAGCAGAGGCTCGCCTTGAAAATAGAAGATGATGGTACAAAGTGTCTTGGCGTTGGCTTGTAAGAATCGGTCTAACTGCCCAATAGAAAAGAGGTGGTGCTCACGGTCCTCATGGCGCATACCCACAGGACACTCGGGACAGTGCAACATACACCAATCTGCGGGCTCAACGGAGACAAAAGTGGGTTGATGTTTAACATACTGAATACCGAAGATACTGAGCAAGTAACTCCACCAACAGTGCCACTGATTGCGAAGCCTATCCCATGTGAGCACCTGCCAATAAGCCTTGATGGTATCCAACTGCCACGACATTGTTCCTTACTTCACGATAGATTGAAGAGGTATCTTGTTTATTCTCCGCTCATGGCGACCGCCCTCAAAATCGGTGTGGAAGAAAGTGTCAACGATATGGAGAGCCAATTCCTCGCTAATGAAGTTAGCAGGCAGACCAAGTACATTGGCGTTGTTGTGTTGACGAGCAAGTTCGGCAAGGCGAATATCCCAACACAAGGCTGCTCGGATACCTTGATGTTTGTTGGCGGTCATACAAATACCGTTACCCGTACTGCAGATGGTGATGCCAAAGTCGTATTCACCTTTCTCCACAGCCTCTGCAAGCGGATGGGCATAGTCGGGATAGTCGCAGCTCTCGGTGGAGTAACAACCAAAGTCGTGCGTGGTAGCACCGTTTTGCTGCAAATGTTTGATTACTTGTTGTTTCAAGTTATAACCTGCATGGTCACTCGCAAGGGCGATGTGCAGTTCGTTCATCGGTTTCATAGTCGTATAGTTATTAATTGGGATATTTGTTTCAATCGTTTCGTGCTAATCGGCGGAGTATTTTTAACTTCTGTCGCCTTGATGCTTGTTGCCAATCGGTGGCGCTCATCTCTTTTAATATAGGGTTCATCTGCAAATCTTCGTGGCTTGTCTCTTGCAGATGTGCATTGTATGGACAGGCTTTTTGGCAAGCATCGCAACCATAGAGATGCTGACTCGCAAGATGAGCATATCGCTGTTCCAACGGCTCTTTGCGCTCAATGGTGAGGTAGGATAAGCATTGTCGAGCATCGAATATATTGTTTCGCAATGCGCCTGTAGGACAATGTTTTATGCACTCGGTACAATCGCCACACTGTTCTTCAATAGGAGTAGAGTAGGGCGTCACCTTTTCGTTCAATAGCAAGATGCCAATATGCACAAACGACCCCCATTGCGGACTGATAAGCAGATGGTTCTTACCTATCCAACCTAAGCCTGCTCGTTGTGCCCAACGCCGTTCGAAGATAGGTGCAGAGTCGCAAAAAGTATGTTGTTTCTCGCTTACAGCCAATGTGTTATGTGTTGCCTCTTGCAGTAGTATTTCCAACTGTTGCAGATGTTGCTGCATCACAATATGATAGTCGCACTTGCTTTGTCCTGCGAGGGCTATATACGGCACACCTTCGGGTAACGATGTGGTTTTGTAGTAGTTAAGTAGCACTACCACCACTGTCTGCGTTCCTTCTAATAATAGGCGTGGGTCGCATCGCTTATCTTGATTGCGTTCCATATATTGCATTGTGCCATGACAACCATGCTCCAACCACTGTTGCAGATAGGTCTCATCGTCAGCCAAGTAATCGGCTCGGGCAGCCCCAACAGCATCGAAACCTGCCTGTTGCGCACAGCGTTGCAATACCTCTAACGCAAGCATTCTTCAATACGCTTGGGCAATTGGTCAAACGGTATATCTCTGCCAATCACCTCACCTTTCTTGTTGATTAGGAAATGTGTTGGGATAGCCTGCACATTGTATGTCCGCAAGCATTGACGACTGTCGGCGTCGCTATGCACCGTCACCCACGGTAGGTTCACAGCGCTCTCTTCCCACAGACGGATATCGTCGTCGACCGACACTTGATAGATGTCGAACCCTTGGGCGTGGTACTTATTGTATAACTCCCTCAGTTCGAAGATGTAAGCCTTACCTTGCTGCATGCTTATCATCGAGAAATCGACCAACAGCACTTTCCCACGCAAAGTCGATAGCGACTGTTCCTTGCCGTTCTCGTTGGGCAGTGTGATATCGAGAAAAGCATTGTCCGACTCCTCAATAAATGCCTGCATTGCTTGTGCTTGTTCGAACTTGCGCTCATTCCGAATAGTCTCATCTACAATGCCATATATCTTCTTCGCATGCTCTGAGTCGGGCATGAAAGCATGCCAAGCCGTTGCCACGGCTGCAAAATATACACGGTCTTGCTTGTCGGCAAGGTTGAATACAAACTGTCCGTTCTTATGCTGAAGCAAAGCAAAATACGCCACAATCGAACGAGGGTCACGCAGTATCACTTCGCTTGCCTTTTGCTTATGCGCAGTTAATGCCTCTGCCGTTGTTGCCTCTTGCAGACTCTTACGTAACTCCGTAATCTGCAGTGTCTTATCTGAACCTACAACCACCGCATCGAACGATAGACTGTCAGCCTGTGCAGTGACATGCAACTGCTCCGTTGAGTCGATGGCAACAATGAGTATCTGCTTATCCAACCGCAAACGATACAACTCAGGATACTGACTCCGTGCCTGCTTGAAGCGGAAATGACCGTCTTTCTTAAGGCGCACCGAGTCGATAGCCACGGTCTTGCTCACGCCCATCTGGTCGAGATACAGCATCTTTCCTGCCGCCTCCGACACGTTCCCTTCGATAGTGAAACGCTCTTGCTTGCTGCACCCTACGAGAGCCGCTAAGACCAAGCAAGTCAATAAGATAACAGAATTTTTACGCATTGAGCAGACTCGATAGATTGGTTGCAAACAGTTTCACGGCAATGGCGAGCAGCACGATGCCGAAGAACTTACGGATGATGTATATGCCGCTCTCGCCAAAGAGCTTGACGATAAACTTCGTCGACTTGAGTTCCAAGAAGATGAATCCCATGTTCAGCGCCAGCGCAATGCAGATATTCACTATCGAATACTCGGCACGAAGCGATATCAGCGCCGCAAACACGCCAGGACCTGCGAACAACGGAAACGCCAACGGCACGACCGACGAGACGCCTTTAGGACCATTGTTCTTGAAAATCTCGATGTCGCAAACCATCTCCAACGCCATGATAAACAGTATGATAGCACCCGCCACCGCAAACGACTTGATATCTACATTGAACAACTGCAGCACCCACTCGCCCACAAAAAGGAACAGCAACATGATCACCAGCGCCACGATAGTTGTCTTCGTCGCACTGATATGCTCACCTTTACTCTCAAAGTTCAGGATAATAGGGATACTGCCCAGTGGGTCGATGATGGCAAAAAGCACCATGAAAGCACTCAGTATCTGCATGATATCGAATTTCATAGCATGTCTTATTTAGTCCGTTTCGTATATACAGCCGCAAAAGTACAAAATAGCTCCGATATACACAAGCGCCATCCGCCTAATTCTCTTCCCGCATCGCCAGCGAATACTCGTCCAGCCGCACCATCTCGTAGGTATTGATGCGCTCTCGCTCATAAGGGTGCTGCACGCGGATATAGTTCTCTGTAAACCCGCTCATGCTCCCATCTCGCTCTCGTGCCTCCCACAGAACCCTCGCCTCGTCGCCGATATGTGCCGCATAAAACGCTTGCAACTTCTGCGCTGATAACGCATGCAGCCGCTCACTACGCTGCTTTCTCACCTCCATCGGCACGATAGGTTCGATCTCCAGCATCTTCGTGTTCGCGCGCTCCGAGTAAGTAAACACATGCAGTTGCGACACAGGCAGCGACTCTAGAAACCAATATGTCTCGTCAAACAGCTCCTCCGTCTCGCCTCTCACGCCGACCATCACGTCCACACCAATAAAAGCTTTCGGCATCAACTCCTTAATCTTATGCACCCTCTCCGCAAAAAGTGCGGTATCGTAATGACGCTTCATCAAGCGTAGCACCGTATCGCTCCCACTCTGAAGCGGGACATGGAAGTGCGGCGCAAAATGCTTACTCGTTGATACAAAGGATATTATCTCATCGGTCAACAAGTTAGGCTCGCAACTCGATATACGGAACCGCACATCTCCCTCGATCGTGTCGAGCGCCTTCACCAAGTCAAGAAACGACTCTCCAGTGCTCCTCCCAAAGTCACCTATGTTCACTCCCGTCAGCACTATCTCGTGCGCGCCCTCACTCACCACAGCCTGCGCCTGCTCAACCACCGACGCTATACTGCCATTCCGGCTCTTACCCCGCGCCAATGGGATGGTGCAATAGGTGCAAAAGTAGTTACATCCGTCTTGCACCTTCAAGAAACAGCGGGTTCTATCGTCCCACGAAACCGATGGGTGATACTCATCTATCTCACGAATCGCCGAGGTCTGTATCGCCTCTTGCTGCTCCTCGAGCCTGTCGATAAAGGCCGGAATACCGAACTTCTCGTTCATACCAAGCACATAATCCACACCCTCGATGCTGGCCACCTCGCCTGGTTTCAATTGGGCATAACAGCCTGTCACAATGAGTGTTGCGTCGGGATTCTCTCTACGAACCCGATGTATCAGTTGCCTGTCCTTGTGGTCGGCGGTATCTGTCACACTGCAAGTATTGATAATGCAGATATCTGCCCGTTCGTTCTTGCCCACACGCTCGTATCCGCGTGCTGCCAACGCCCGTGCTAATGCCGAACTCTCTGCGAAGTTCAACTTGCAACCCAATGTGTAAAATCCCACTTTCAAAGCAACTGCAAAGGTACAATATTCTGCGCATTCCGCCAAATCCGCCAGCATATATAAATAGTGTACCCACCTCAAACCCCTTCAAAAACCCACAAAATCCGCCCCAATTCCCCATCAAAAGCCGACTAAATCCGTCCCAATGCCCCATCAAAACCCCACTAAACACGCCCCAACTACCCACCAATCACGCCCTCTCTGCAAATGTAAAAAACGCCCTCCCCGAATCTTAATAGAACATATCACGAGCCAACCTCGAGTCAAGTACGACACA
>CAVJQD010000048.1:0-17252 GCA_963651555.1 uncultured Clostridium sp.
CAGTCACAATGCTCGCATTGTTCCTTCGTTCAAGCCAACCATCTACTAAATAAAAAATCACAAATCATCTCAAAAGCAATTTTTAGAACATCCCATTACCAGATCGATACTCGTTTTTCGGGAGCGAGGTAGAGTGGAGACTCTTCGGTCACGTTCCATGCTTCGTACCAAGCGTTGATATGTGGGAGAGCACCGTTTACGCGCCAGCGTCCGAGCGAGTGGGGGTCGGACTTGGTGCGGGAGAGTATCTCTTCGGGGCGGATATTGCCAGCCCATACATCGGCATATGCGAGGAAGAAACGCTGTTCGGGTGTGAAGCCATCGGCGGTTTTGAGTCGTTCTGACTCGGGTTTAGCGGCTTCGTTCTCTTTGAAGGCTTGGAAGGCGATCTGCAGTCCGCCGTGGTCGGCGATATTCTCGCCGAGTGTGAAGTATCCGTTGGCGTGAACGCCAGGTGCTACTTCGATGGCGTTGAAGTATTCTGCCATGACCTTGGTGCGCTCGTCGAAGCGTGCTTTGTCTTCGGCTGTCCACCAGTTAGCCATGTTACCATCTTTATCGAACTGACAACCTTGGTCGTCGAAGCCGTGTGTCATCTCGTGTCCGATGACAACTCCGATGGCGCCATAATTGAAGGCATCGTCGGCCGACATATCGAAGAAGGGGTATTGTAGGATACCCGCAGGGAAGCATATCTCGTTGCTGGATGGGTTGTAGTAGGCATTGACTGTTTGTGGTGTCATGTGCCACTTGGCTTTATCGACAGGTTGTCCGAGTTGGGAGAGTGCATAGTCGTGAGCCCAGATGGCGACATCTTGTAGGTTGTCGAAGAGACTGCGACTGGTATCGATATTGAGTTTGGAGTAGTCACGCCACTTGTCGGGGTAGCCAATTTTGATGGTGATGGCATTAAGTTTCTCGATGGCTTTATCTTTCGTTTCGTTGGACATCCAGTCGAGTGCTTGAATGCGTTCGCCGAGGGCGTGTTGCAGGTTCTTTACGAGAGTGAGCATACGCTGTTTGTTCTCCTCTGGGAAGTATTTCTTGACATACATCTGTCCGACGGCTTCGCCGAGACTGAGGTTGACGATAGCGACGCTACGTTTCCATAGTTGGCTGGGCTCTTGGCGACCTGATAGGACGGTGCCGTAGAAAGCGAAGTGCTCGTTGTATATCTCGTTGCTGAGATAGGCGGCGTTGTCGTTGAGGACTTGCCAGATGAAGAGAGTCTTGATATCCTCGAGAGGCTCTTCTGCCAATATCTTGGCGGCTTCTTGGAGGTGAGGTATCTGTCCGATGGAGAGGCTATCAATGTTGACGCCCATGGCTTGAAAGTAGACTGTCCAGTCGATTTGTGGCACGAGTTCTTGGAGTTGTGCGACGGTCATCTTGTTGTAGTTGGCCTGAACATCACGCAGTTGCACATTATCGTAGGCAGCAGCGGCGAGTCGTGTCTCGAGACGCAGGACGGTAGCGGCACGGTCGGCAGCATCGGCGTATCCGAAGAGTGCGAACATGTTCTCGACATGCTTAGTGTAGGCGTTGCGTATCTTGGTAGTCGTCTCGTCGTTATCGAAGTAGTATTCTTTTGAGCCGAGAGCGAAGCCGGATTGGTACTCGTTGAGGATGTTCATGGACGAGTTGAGCGCATCGGCATCGACATACATTATCCAGAGGGCATAGTCAAAGGACTTGCCGAGTGCTTCGCTCAGTTGGCTACGGTCGGAGATGGCGGAAATCTCGTTGATGAGTGGTTGCACGGGTGTGATACCTTCTTGGTTACGGCGTGTGGTGTCCATCATGAGGTTGTAGAGGTCGCCAATCTTTTGCTCGACAGAGCCTTGTTTGTTCTTAGCAGCGGCGATGTCTTGTATGAGTCCGTTGACTTGTTCGAGGTTATTGAGTGCGAGTTTGTCGAAGGAGCCGAAACGGCTGTACTCGGCAGTTAGAGGGTTTTTCTGCATCCATCCGCCGCAGGCGAACTGGTAGAAGTCGTTTTGTGCGATGGCGGTGGCATCGAGGTTGGTAGGGTCGATACCTGTTGTTTGCGTTTGTTTCTTACATCCTATAGCCATAAGTGTTAGGGCGATTAAAACAGTGATTTTAGTTTTCATACTATTGTTTTATTTTTTTTGTTCTTTTTGTTAGAAGAGGGAGAGTTGTCCGTCGGGGGAGACGTGGTCTCCGTTGTCGGTATTATCCGCGGGCGAGGCGCCCTCGTCCCCAGTGGGGTTGTTTTCGTTGTCGGAGTCATCCGCAGGCGAGGCGCCCTCGTCCCCAGGCTCGTTGGTTGGAGTTTCGAGGACGGGGGTGATGTCATCGACGGAGGCGATGGTGTTGGTGCTTACTCGTTTACCTTTTGCTCGAGGGCTCTTGATGCCGATGAACTCTTCCATGGCGATGGTGAGGTCGGGTCGGTTGGTCTCCTCGAAGTGCACGAGGAAGGTAGCGTTAGCGGCATCGGAGAGGAGTATGATGCGTGACTCTTTATTGTCGCCGAGGCAGTTCTGCGGTTTGCTATTGGCATCGAGTGTGAAGCGTTTGCCATAGAAGTAATTCTGGTCGGCATCCCACAGGATGAGTGACCACACCTTGTCGGGGTTGAATTTCTCGATGCGCAGGATATTGTTATCGAAGTGCGCAGTGAGGTCGAAGGAGGTGGTATAATAGTCGCCGGTCTGTGTGATGACGAGAATCTGGTCGTCGCTTTGGAACTCGCCGAGGTAGATGCCTTGCTTATCGTAGTTGATGCGCAGGACATCTTTGTCGAACCAGACTTGTCGTCCGCCGAGGGTACTACCGCCGTGTTGTTTGAGTGTTATTCGTTGTATCTCGTACTTAGTGAGTAGATTACCACGGCTGCTTCGTCCGCGTACGGCTAACTCGCTGAGGTCTTTGAACACTTCTATTTTCTTGAGGTGTAGTGCGGACTTGAGTTGTATTCGTATGACTTCGGCTTCGCCGTTGGGGTTGGCAGTGAAGTATACGACTTTGGAGCCTGGTGTGCCCTGCGTGAGGTCGTACTCTTTGTCGCGTACGAGTCCGGTGGCGGCAAAGCGTTTCATATAATAGTATCCGGACTTGCCGTCACGGTAGACTACATTATATATCGTTCGTGCGTCTTGTTTGCGGAAGACGGCGATATGCAGGGTGTTGGTGCCGATGAACACTTTCTCGGCGACCTTGATGGTTTTGTATTTACCATCTTTATAGAAGATGATGATATCGTCGATATTGGAGCAAGGACAGAGGTACTCGTCGTGTTTGAGAGAGGTTCCGATGAAGCCGTCTTGTCGGTTGATATACAGTTTTTCGTTGGCTTCGACCACTGCATTGATATTGATGTTGGCAAAGTTGCGAACCTCGGTGAGTCGTGGGTGGTTGGCGCCATACTTCTGTTTGAGTGACTCGAACCATGCGATGGTGTATTCGGTGAGGTGTGCGAGGTTGTATTCGGTGTCTTTTATTTTCTTGGCGAGTTCCTTAAGGAGTTCGTCGGCTTTCTTTGCTTCGAAGCGTATGATACGTATCATTCGTATCTCGAGCAGTTTCTCGATATCCTCTCGTTGTACCTCTCGTAGGAGTTTGGGTTTCCACGGGTCTAAGGCTTTGTCGACGAACTTGATAGCATTGTCTTTGGATGTGGCTTTCTCGTAGCCTTCCTCTTTATAGATGCCGTTCTCGATGAAGATCTTCTCGAGGGAGGTGTAGAAATACTGTTCTTCGAGTTCGTGTTTGGCAATCTCGAGTTCCCACTTGAGCAGTTCACGCGTGTGGTCGACAGACTTCTTGAGGAGTGTCGAGACATTGGTGAAGATAGGGGTCTTGTCTTCGATGACACAGCAGTTGGGTGAGATGCTGACTTCGCAGTCGGTGAAGGCGTAGAGTGCATCGATGGTCTTGTCGGAGGAACTGCCTGGTTGGAGTTGTACAATGATCTCGGCATGTTCGGCGGTGGCGTCATCGACTTTTTTTATCTTGATCTTGCCTTTTTGGTTGGCACGTATGATAGTCTCGATGATGCTGGAGGAGGTAGTGCCGAACGGTATCTCGGTGATGGTGAGGGTACGGTTGTCGGCAGATCGTGTGATGCGTGATCGTATCTTGATGACCCCGCCTCGTTCTCCGTCGTTGTATCGGCTGACATCGATAGAGCCGCCGGTAGGGAAGTCGGGATAGAGTTGGAAGGGCTGGTCTTGTAGGTATGCAAGTGCGGCGTCACATATCTCGTTGAAGTTATGTGGCAGTATCTTGGAGTTGAGTCCGACGGCGATACCTTCGACGCCTTGCGCGAGGAGGAGTGGGAACTTAACAGGTAGTGTGATAGGTTCTTTCTTTCGTCCGTCGTAGGAGAGCATCCAGTGGGTGGTCTTGGCGTTGAAGACGGTTTCGAGTGCGAACTTACTGAGTCGTGCTTCGATATAACGAGGTGCGGCTGCACCGTCGCCTGTGAGGATGTTACCCCAGTTACCTTGGCAGTCGATGAGTAGGTCTTTCTGTCCGAGTTGCACGAGGGCATCGCCGATGCTGGCGTCACCGTGAGGGTGGTATTGCATGGTTTGTCCGACGATGTTTGCCACTTTGTTGTATCGGCCATCGTCGATGCACTTCATGGCATGTAGGATACGGCGTTGCACGGGCTTGAGGCCGTCGTAGATATTTGGTACGGCTCGTTCGAGGATGACATAGGAGGCATAGTCGAGGAACCAGTCCTGATACATACCGGTGAGGTGGTACTTGATGCTGTCGTTGAAGTGGCTGAGCGAGACATTGGTGTGGGAGTCTTCCTCGGTAGGAATATCTTGGGTGACCTCATCGTTGTCGGAAGAGAGTGTGATGTTGTCGTCTTGCTCGTCTTGCTCTGGTTTGTTGTTGTCGTCTTGGTTCATTAGTGGTAATTGGTGTGTCTAAAAATACGTGGTCAAAAAAATATAAAAAACTTAGGTCAAAAAAACATTATCGGACAATGGACTGCAGCGCTAAAGGATAACTATAACGGACGCCTGCGGCGTATTGTCATTAATTGGTCATAAAGTGCGCAGCGAGTTGTCTTTTTTAGTCTTATTATCATAATTTTTTTCGACTGCGTCGAAAAAGCATAGTGTGCCAAATCGGGTCTTGCGGCTCGGACGACACGGGGCTCGATATGGTATTCTTGTTCAGCCCACTGGGCTTCACTCGCTCAGGCAGCCTCAGAGCTTCGCACCTGCCTTCGCTTCACGTCTCCACAATCGTAGCATGCCAAATCGAGCCTTACGACTCGGACGACACGAGGGCGTGTCGTCTCCACAATCGTAGCATGCCAAATCGAGCCTTGCGGCTCGGACGACACGAGGGCGTGTCGTCTCCACAATCGTAGCATGCCAAATCGAGCCTTGCGGCTCGGACGACACGAGGGCGTGTCGTCTCCACAATCGTAGCATGCCAAATCGAGCCTTACGGCTCGGACGACACGAGGGCGTGTCGTCTCCACAATCGTAGTGTGCCAAATCGAGCCTTGCGGCTCGGACGACACGGGGGCGTGTCGTCTCCACAATCGTCTCCACAATCGTCTCCACAATCGTGGTATCTTTTTACTCGATGTATTTGTTCAGTAGGATGAAAGCGACGAGGCCGACGGCTTCCAAGATGACACTGACTAACAAGAGTGCGTTCGACTGCAAGAAGAAATAGTAATAAGCAATGCAGAGAACACCGCACAATACCAATATTGCGCCTAAGTACTTAAGGAATGTTTTCATTGTAGTATGATTTTATAATTATTATCTTGTTTGTTTCTCTCTATTAAGGTGGAGATTACCTGTTTTCTATGGGCGAGATGCCTCGTTTTATGGAGATTACCTTTTTACTACAGGGATTCCCTTGGTTTCTCTATGGGCATCTCGTTTTCTTTTTTGCCTGCCGTTATAGTTTTTCGCCGAAGGCGAGGTCTCCGGCGTCGCCGAGTCCAGGAACGATGTATGAGTGTTCGTTGAGGATAGGGTCGATGGCGGCGGTGTAGAGGGTAGTCTCGGCGGGCATGACGCCTTCGAGGAAGTGTATGGCTTTCTCGGTAGCGATGACGGATGCGAGTATGACTTTGGCGGGTGTGCCTTTTTGCAGGAGTGCACGGTAGGCTGTCTCCATGGAACTGCCGGTGGCGAGCATTGGGTCACATATTATAAGAGTCTTGCCGTTGAGGTCGGGCGAGGCGATATACTCGGTGTGGATAGTGAACTCGGTAGGGCTGGAGTACTGTCGGTAGGCAGATACGAATGCGTTCTCGGCGTTGTCGAAGAAGTTGAGGAAGCCTTGATGAAATGGGAGTCCTGCTCGTAGGATAGTGGCGAGAACGATGGGTTCGCTGATGGTGTCGATCTGCATAGGAGCGAGTGGAGTCTCGATGGATTGGGAGTGATAGTTGAGACTTTGGCTGATGCGGTATGCAGCGATTTCTCCGATGCGTTCGATGTTGCGTCGGAAGCGCATGGAGTCTTTTTGTATGTCCTTGCTACGCAGTTCTTTAAGGAACTGGTTGAGCAGGGATGGTTGTTCGGAAAGGTTGATTGTTTTCATTGTTTCTTGCTTTCTTTGAGGGCCTTTTTCTCGGCGGAAGTGGCTGTTTTGAGGCTCTTTATTTGGTATTTGTTAGTGTTCTGGAGTTCTTTGAGTTGCGAGGCTTTGTTTTGGATCTCGTAGTTGAACTCGGCGAGTGCAATGAGGTCGTTTTTGAGTGTTTCTCGTTGTGTCTTGAGTTCCAACATCTTCTTTTGGCAGGCGTTGATGTCCTGTGAGAGTCGGTTCTCTCGTCGAGCGACATCTTGCAGTTGCGACTGTTGTGTGCGGGAGTCGATGAGTTCGTTCTTGAGGATGGCTTTGCGTTCTTTCTCGAGTGCTTTCTTGTCGGACTTATGCAGTTTGAGTTCGGCTTTATAGACTTTCTCCTGCGACTTGATCTGTTTGTCTTTGTCTTTGAGGAGTTTGCTCTCGGCTTTGTATCGTTTTTTCTCGAGCCGTAGTTGGTCTTCGACGACATCGAGTCGGTCTTTGTCGGCGTCGGCAGCGTTCTGCAGGCTTTCGAGTTGTGCGATATAGTCCTGCGTGGTGGCAGACTGCGCGCGTAGGGAGTCTAGGTTGTAAGAGATGAGTGTGACATTGATAGGTGTAACACTCAAAGCCATAGATAGTTGTGCGGCGAGGCACAAGGCTAAGGTTGTTAAGATTTTAGTTCTATTCATGATGATGAAGTTATTTGGCGGCAAAGATAGGGAAAAATTTGGGAATGCACAAATGGGGGCAACATTAAAAGTCATGAACGGATGGCTGCGGCGTATTGACACGAATATTCATGTATAAATGTATGAATGTATGGCTGCGTTGTCGGACTTACTCGGTCAAAAAAATCTAAAAAACTTAAGTCAAAAACGATTATCGGACAACTATCAATATGGGAATTGGAACAAATATTGCCAAATATTATCCAAATATTCCTCCGTTAAAGGTCGTTAAAGGGGCATAAAACGTAGTTGTCGGCTCGTTATCAACTTTTTATTGTAACAAATATTATCAAATATTATCCAAATATTCCTCGTAAGGGCGAGTGAGATTATCAAATATTCCTCCGTTAAAGGTCGTTAAAGGGGCATTAAAACGTAGTTGTCGGCTCGTTATGTGACTTTGAGAGACGGTATAACAAGTACTATATATCCCGCGGGCGAGTCAAACACCCCACAAAGCAGGCTTTGCGGGGACCCCGTAAGCGCCTGCGTCCCCAGCGTTGCATGGTCAAAGGGGTCTTATCGACCCGAACGACATGGGGCGGGGCAATTAACAATTAACAATTAACAGCAGAGCGGATACAATCGAGCCTTGCGGCTCGGACGACACGGGGGCGTGTCGTCTCCACAATCGTCGTCTCCACAATCGCAGTATCTTTCCCTATGAGAGTTGGTATGGAATACCGTCTCTGCGGTGTAATTCCCCGCGGGCGAGGCGCCCGCGCCCCCAAACACGGTATGGTCAAACGAGCCTTTCGGCTCGGACGACACGAGGGCGTGTCGTCTCCACAATCGCAGTATGGTGAAGGGATAGTGGACAATAGAGGTTATAGTGGACAATAGAGGATATAGTGGATTATAGAGGACATAGTGGATTTTAGGGGGGGGGTAGGGCTTATGTTGGCGCATGGGGCTTATAGGCTTATAGGGTTAATAGGGCTTATAGGGCGCATAGGGATTATAAGGCTTATAGGGCTGATAGGACTAATAGAGATCATGGGAGTTGTGGGTTTTGTGGGGCGGATTGGGGTGTTTAGATTTGGGTTTGGATTGTTAATAGAATAGGGATTATTAGGAGATTCTTAGTGTTTTGGAATGGGGTGAGTGGGGTGTTTTTGGGGTGAATCTTGGGGCTTTCTTTTAGTTTTCTTTTGGTTTTGTTTGGGTTTTGTTGGAGTTTTGTTTAGGTTTTGTTGGGTGGAGTTGGCGGGGTGTTGGTTGTTTAATGAATTTTTGTCTTCTGCTAAATATCCGTCCGATGCTGATTGGATGCGGAGTTAGATGGGGTTTGTAGGGGATTTGTTTGGGGCTGATATCGGTCTGGGTATTACGTGATACCGATGTGGTGTACTGAACATCCCAGGAATCACCCAGGAATCACCCAAGAATCACCCAGACTTCTCTCGACTTGTTCAGCACCTTGTCAGCACCTTGTTGGCTGTTGAGAGCGATTGGATCGGGGTTTTCGAGGGGAGTGTTCTTCGAGTTGTTGGGTGTTAGTGTTTGTTAACATTTGAATGGGTTGCTTTTAGATTTCGGGAGGGGTGGTTTTAGATTTCGGGAGGGGTGGTTTTTGGACTTGGAAGGGGCTCTCTTTGATTTCTGGAGGGTTGGTTATTGGACTTGGGAGGGTTGGTTTTTTGTATTGGAATAGGTACGGAGATTACGAAAAAGGGTACGGGAGATGCGTTTTCTTGCACTTTGCGATACATTTTATTGGATTATATGGGGTTTCGGTTGCATAATTACGAGAAAAGCCGTATCTTTGCCCGTTAAATGTTATTTTGCCCAAGGAGGGCAGTAAAAGATTAGGTTATGATTGATTATATCAAAGGGACATTGACGGAATTGACACCGACTTATGCAGTGATAGAGGCTGGAGGCGTTGGTTATGAGATCAATATATCGTTGCCGACATTCACGGCATTGTCGGACAAACAGGAGGACGTGCGGCTGTATGTGAACGAGATTATTCGTGAGGATGCGCACTTATTGTATGGGTTTATGAGCAAGCCTGAGCGGGAGTTGTTTCTGCTACTTATCAGTGTATCGGGCATCGGGGCGAACACGGCTCGCATGATCATGTCGTCGTATACGGCATCGGAGGTGCGTCAAGTGATAGCGACGGGGAATGCGACTGCGCTGTCGAGCATAAAAGGCATAGGTGGAAAGACGGCTCAGCGTATTATTGTGGAACTGAAGGATAAGGTATTGAAGATAGACTTGGCGGGTGCGGATTCAGTGGATGTGCCTGAGATACAGGCGGTTGATAACGAGTTGAAGCAGGAAGCGGTGGCAGCATTGACGATGTTAGGCTTTCAAGCGTCGGCATCGGCAAAGGTGGTTGATAAGATATTATCGGAAGACCCGCAGTGCAAGGTGGAGAAGGTTATTCGTATTGCGCTGAAGATGTTATAATAGTTCTCGGTCTGAAGCGTTTACTTTTAATAGGATTAGTCTTGGTATCGGTGTCGGCATGGTCGCAGGCGCCGTTGGAGGATGCTGCGCAGAGTGAGGTGGCGGCATCGGACAGTGCCTTGTTTGCGCCTACACAGGTAAGGCAGTATGAGGCATCGGATTATGAGGAGTTGACGGCGCCGTCGTCGTCGATGGACTTGAAAGATCCGGACAACATCAAGACGGAGGTGGAGTATCAGCCGTCGACGGGGTATTATATTATCCACACTAAGATAGGAGACGTGGACATTGCGACGCCGTATCTGATGACGGAGAGTGAGTATGGTCAGTATTCTGCTCAGCAGGCGATGGCTCGTTATTGGCAGGAGAAGATTAGTACGGTGGAGCACAGCAACGAGAAGAAGTTTGACTTGACGGATATGAAGTTCAACATCGGTCCGGCCGACAAGGTGTTCGGTCCTGGTGGAGTGCAGTTGAAGTTGCAAGGTTCGGCGGAGTTGATCTTTGCATTCAAGCATCAATACTTGGATAATCCGGCATTGACGGAGCGTGGAAGGAACAATAATGTGTTTGACTTCGATGAGAAGATACAGTTGAATGTGAATGCGTCGGTGGGTGATAAGTTGAAGTTCAACATGAACTACAACACGGAGGCATCGTTCGATTTCGATCAACAGAACCTTAAGTTGAACTATCAAGGCAAGGAAGACGATATCATTCAGTCGTTGGAGGCCGGCAATGTGTCGATGAACTTGAACAGTTCTCTTATTTCGGGAAGTCAGGCGTTGTTTGGTATCAAGGCGAATCTGAAGTTTGGAAAGTTGAGTATTCAGGCGTTGGTGTCGCAGCAGAACTCTGAGAGTCAGACTGTTTCGTCGAAGGGAGGAGCGCAGACAACCGAGTTTGAGGTGTCGGCAGATAGTTATGATGAGAACCGTCACTTCTTCTTAGCGCACTATTTTAGAGACAATTATGAGAAGAATATGGCGCAGTTGCCGTATATCGTGTCGGGTGTGAATATCACTCGTATCGAGGTATGGATAACGAATAAGAAGGGCCAATACGACAATGCGCGTAACATCATAGGCTTTGTAGACTTGGGTGAGAACTCGGCGGCGCATATCAGTAGTACGCACTGGACGCCGAGCGATGGTGTGGCGGTGCCGTATAACAGGGCTAACAGCCTGTATCGAGAGGTGACGGCTATGGCGGAAGTGCGTGATATTCAGCAGACTAATGTGGTATTGAGTTCGCTGTCGGCTTATGGTGTGATAGGTGGCGAGGACTATGAGAAGGTGGAGTCGGCTCGGTTGTTGTCGAGTTCGGAGTATACGCTTAATGCGGCATTGGGTTATATCTCACTGAAGAGTGCGCTGAACCAAGACGAGGTGTTGTGCGTGGCATACGAGTATACCTACAACGGTCAGGTGTATCAAGTGGGTGAGTTCTCGACGGATGCCGGCGACGACCTTAAGACACCTAATGCATTGATACTGAAGATGCTGAAGCCAAGTTCGAATGCGCCTACGGAGAAGGGTAAGGGTACTTGGGACTTGATGATGAAGAACGTCTATTCGATAGGCGCGATGCAGATGAGTCAGGATAAGTTTGAGTTGTATGTGATGTACCGAAACGACTCGGTAGGTACTGATATTCAATATATTTCGGAAGGCGATATCAAGGGTCAGCAACTGCTTCGCGTGATGAACCTCGACCGCTTGGACCAGAAGAACAATGCGAGTCCGGACGGTAAGTTCGACTATGTGGAGGGTTATACGGCGTTGTCTGCCAACGGGCGCATCATCTTCCCTGTGCTTGAGCCGTTTGGTAGCCACTTGAAGAAGAAGATTAACAATCCGACTATCGCAGCGAAGTATGTCTATCAAGAGTTGTATGACTCTACGCTGGTGGTGGCGCAAGAGGCGTCGGAGAAGAATAAGTTTGTGTTGACGGGTAAGTATAAAGGCTCGTCGGGCAACGAGATTCGGCTGAATGCGATGAATGTTCCAAGAGGAAGTGTGAAGGTGACGGCAGGTGGTGCAGAACTGGTTGAGAACGTGGACTATACGGTGGATTATGTGATGGGAACGGTGACGATACTGAATCAGTCGATATTGGATGCGGGTACTAATGTGGACGTGAAGTTGGAGAACCAATCGACCTTCTCGCTGCAGCGTAAGTCGCTGTACGGAACGCACTTAGAGTATGCTTTCTCGCCTGACTTTACCGTGGGTGGAACCTTGATGCACCTGACGGAGCGACCACTGACAACGAAGGTGAACACGGGTAGTGAGCCATTGTCGAACACGATATGGGGTCTGAATACATCGTATAAGACGGAGTTTATGTGGCTGAGTAATGCTCTTGACCGTATCCCGTGGATAACGGCAACGGCACCGTCGACCTTGCAGGTCAATGCCGAGTTTGCGCATCTTATCCCTGGTCATACCAAGGATGTGGGTAAGGCAGGACTGGCCTATATAGACGACTTCGAGTCGACGAAGACCAATGTGGATATTCACTATCCAACCTTCTGGAAGTTGAGTTCGACGCCGTCGTTCTTCACAGAGTCGCAGTTAAGCGGCAATTTGGAGTATGGTAAGAATAGAGCACGTTTGGCGTGGTATATAGTAGACCCAATCTTCGGTCACGCACAGAACAACACGCCTACCCATATCCGCAACGATGTGGATATGTTGTCGGACCACAGGACGCGTATTGTGTATGAGCAGGAGATCTATCCAAACAAAGAAGTGCTAGCGACGGAGGACACGCGTCTGTCGGTATTGAACATATCGTACTACCCAACGGAGCGTGGTCCGTATAACATTGTTGCCGACGAGATAGGCGCAGACGGTAAGTTGACCAACCCTGAGAAACGTTGGGGCGGTATGATGCGTAAGTTGGACAACACCGATTTCGAGACATCGAACATCGAATACATCGAGTTCTGGATCATGGACCCGTTCCTTACCAACTCGGGTGCAGACTACGAAGGTGGCGATTTGTACTTCAACCTCGGTGATATCAGTGAGGATATCCTCAAGGACGGCAAGAAGTCGTTTGAGCATGGGTTACCTATTAGCGATGAGGACGAGACGAGTACCGAGAACACTATTTGGGGACGCGTACCGAAGACCACCAGTACGGTGACGGCCTTCTCCAATGAGAGCGGTGCGCGAGAGAAACAGGATGTGGGTCTTAACGGCTTGTCGACGGCCGATGAGTTCCTATTTGAGTACAACGGAGCGCATCCTTATGCCGATTATGTGACTGCGTTGCGGAACAAGGTGTCGGCGGACGTGATAAGTGCATGGGATGCAGACCCATTCTCGCCAATGAACGACCCTGCAGGCGATAACTTCCATTACTATCGTGGAAGCGATTGGGACGAGCAGGAGACGGATATCTTGACTCGATATAAGTACTTCAATGGCACTGAGGGTAACTCACCAGCCACGGAGAATAGCACAGAGAGTTATGGTACGGCGGCCACCTTACAGCCTGATATGGAGGATATTAACTCCGATAACACGCTTAACGAATACGAGAAATACTATCAATATCGTGTGCAGATACGCCCAGGTATGTTGGAGGTAGGTCAGCAGCATATCACGGAGAAGTTGGTCACCAAGGTGACGCTCGAGAACGGCAACACGGAGGAAGTGACCTGGTATCAGTTCAAGATACCTATCCGTGAATATGACGACAAGGTAGGTACAATACGTAACTTCAAGTCGATACGTTTCATTCGTCTGTTCCTTACCAACTTCAAGCAGGAGACGCACTTGCGATTGGCTTCGTTGGATCTTGTCAGAGGCGAGTGGCGTTCATACACGAAGGACCTCTACACCACTTCTGAGCCGCCCAAGAGTTCGGCGTCGATGGATGTAGAAGCCGTTAATATTGAGGAGAATGCCTCTCGTAGTCCGGTCAACTATGTGTTACCTCCAGGTGTGAGTCGTCAGACGGACCCTGGTCAAGCGCAGTTGATATCGCAGAACGAGCAAGCCATGGTGCTTCGTGTGCATGACTTGTCGCCTGGTGATGCCCGTGCCGTGTATAAGTCGACGGGATATGATATGCGTAACTATAAGCGTCTGCAGATGTTCGTTCACGCTGAGGCTCTGCGCGATGTACCCGACCTTGCCGACAACGACTTGACTTGCTTTATCCGCTTGGGCAGTGACTTGAAGAACAACTATTACGAGTATGAGATTCCGCTTGTGCTCACACCGGAAGGACTATACAACAACGATGAGACCACCGACCGCCAGAAAGTGTGGCCGACAGCGAATATGTTCGACTTCGATTTCGAGGTGCTGACTAACACGAAGTTGAAGCGTAACAAAGCCAAACGAGCAGGCAACACGAGCGTCAGCAACTCGATACCGTATTCGGAATACGACACTGAGTCGAATAAACCCGACAACAAGATCACTGTGATGGGTAACCCGACTTTAGGCGAGGTAGAGAATATCATGATCGGTATCCGCAACCGTGGGCAGAACATCACCTCAGGAGAGATATGGGTGAACGAGTTGCGCATGTCTGAATATAACGAGGACGGTGGTGTAGCCGCTATGGCGAATGTGGCGTTGGGTATCTCTGATATTGCCCAAGTGAACATGGCAGGGCGAATAGAGACGGCAGGATATGGTTCTATCGAGAGCAATGTCCTCGACCGTAATATGGACAATAGTTATCAGTTCTCGGTCAGTGCCGCTTTGGAGGGAGGTCGACTCTTCCCTGAACAGGCTAAGTTGCAGATACCACTCTATGTGTCGTACTCCAACGAGACGCTCTCCCCTAAATACGACCCTCTTGATACCGATATAGAACTGAGTGAAACGCTTGAGACCTACAACACCAAAGCCGAGAAAGACTCTATCAAGGACATGTCGAACACGGTGCAGAAGAGCACTAACTTCTCTTTGAGTAGTGCCAAGGTGAACATCCACAGCAAGAAGCGGGATATGTTCTATGACCCTGCGAACTTCAACATCTCCTACTCGTATGCCCTGCAAGACAAACACAGTCCCGAGACGGAGCACGACTTGCAGAAAGAGGAACGAGGCTCGTTGAACTATTCATATAGTTTCAACCCCAAACCGTGGGAGCCGTTTAAGAACGCAAAGAAAGTGCAGAAGTTGAAGTGGATCAAAGAGTTGAACCTTTATTACCTCCCGCAGAGCTGGTCGTTCTCGACCGATATGCAGCGTAGTTTCACACAGATGAAGATGCGCGACCTCACCGGAGGCATGTCGTCAGATCCTATCTTCTCGAAGGATTGGATGTGGAACCGCAACTTTGACTTTAAGTATGACCTCACCAAGACGCTCAAGTTCACTTTCCAAAGTGCCATGAACTCCACGGTAGAGGAGGGATCACTCACACCTGAGATAATAAAGGACTATAACTTTACCAATGACCATTATGAAGCGTGGAAAGACACAGTGCTGCGTAGTCTGCGCACGATGGGTTCACCCTACTCGTACCAACAGGTCTTCACTGCCTCGTATAGTGTGCCGTTCAACCGCTTCAAAGCCTTCGATTGGATGACCGCTAACGGTACTTATAATGCTACCTACAACTGGAACCGCACGGCGCAAACGAGCGACTCGAGTGTCGATTACGGTAACACGATCTCCTCGATGATGTCGTGGCAAGTTGATGGAGCCATGAACTTCGAGTCCTTGTACAATAAGTCGAAATATTTGAAGGGCATCAATCAACGCTATTCGGGTCGAAGCAACCGTCGGGCTTTCCGTCCGAAAACCTACACGCAGACTATCGTTGCCATTGCCGACTCCACGGTCGAGATAAACCACCGCCTCAACTCCGAGAAACTGAAGGTGCAAGCCGTCGATGCCAATGGCAAACCGGTGACAGTGAAATACAAGACTGCAGGCAACGGTAAGATTCTCTTGACACCTAAGAAAGACTGTCAGAGCCTCTCCCTCACCATCACGACCCAAGACCCGAATGCTCGCACTGCGGCACAAATAGTGGGCGACCTCAGTGTGCGGTTCTTGATGTTACTTCGCAAAGCACAAGTGACATACCGTGAGACGAACTCTCTTACCGTGCCAGGCTTCTCGCCCCAAGTCGGCTTTATGGGAGAACGTAAGGTAGGCGGTTACTATGCACCTGGCTTCGACTTCGCCTTTGGCTTTATCCCAGACGACTTCATCGAGAAAGCCAAGGAACGCTATTGGCTCTCGCCAGACACCACGGTCGTTCAGCCAGCCACACAAGCCAAGACGACTGACTTCAACCTACGCTTGACGCTCGAGCCATTGCCAGGACTGAAGATTCAGATGAATGGTCAACGCTACACCTCGAGTGCTTCGTCGATTATCTATTCGTACGACCAACTGCAAGAGACCTTCACAGGTTCATATAACATCACACAAGTGGCTATAGCAACGGCTTTCAAGAAGATTGGCAGTGCCGAGCAGAACTTTGCCTCTGAGCCGTTCAATACCTTCCTGCAATACCGAGAGACCATGCAAGGACGCTTGCAGAGTGAATACGATGGGCTGGCCTACCCGAACTCCGGATTCTTGAAAGGTACCACCACTGCCGGACAAACCTACGACCCGTCGAAGGGTACTGTCAGTGCCAAATCCGCCGATGTGCTTATCCCTGCTTTCTTGGCGGCGTACACGGGTCGAGATGTCAACAAGATTCAGTATAACCCGTTCCTATCGATTGCGAAAATCTTGCCGAACTGGAGCGTCACCTTCGATGGTCTAACCAAACTGCCTTGGATAAAAGACCATTTCCGTACGGTGAACATCACCCACGCCTATACCTGTAAGTACACGATTGGGTCGTATAGCAGTTACTCTACATGGGTGTCTGCAGGCGATAACAGCAACAAGACGCTCGGCTTCGTGCGCGATGTCACCACCGATATGCCAATACCTTCATCGGCTTACGACATCTCGAGTGTCAGCATCTCCGAGCAGTTCTCGCCGCTTATTGGTGTGAATGTGGCAATGAAGAACTCCCTAACGGCAAAGGTGGAGTATCGCAAGCAGCGCAACCTCACCCTCAATGTCACCTCAGTCCAACTCATGGAAGGTTCTACCAATGAGTTGGTCGTCGGCGTTGGATATACCATCAAAGACTTTGATGTCATTCTCAAACTCAAAAGCGAGAAGCAGACGAAAGTGAAGAACGACTTGAAGTTGAATGTGGATGTCTCGTATAAAGATGTGAAGACGCTCCTGCGTAAGGTGGAAGAGAATGTGACCCAAGCCTCATCGGGCAACAAGGTCTTAGGCATCAAGGTGTCAGTCGACTATGTCCTATCGAGCAAGGTCAACCTGCAACTCTTCTACGACCATCAAGGCACTACGCCACTCATCTCGTCCTCTTATCCTATCAAGGCGGATAATGTCGGGTTGAATATCAAACTCATGCTCACACGCTAAAGCAAGCGTTTGCGATACACACAAAAAATAAGTGATACCCTCTTTCGAAGGTATCACTTTTTGTTGGCGGTGCGGACGAGACTCGAACTCGCGACCCCATGCGTGACAGGCATGTATTCTAACCAACTGAACTACC
>CAVJQD010000049.1:0-17052 GCA_963651555.1 uncultured Clostridium sp.
CTATAGAGACATACTACCCATTTTCCAGCCTGCAAAATGACCTATAGACCTAAAAAGACTCAGTCAAAAAAGTCTAAAAAACATTCTCCATTAAGGGGTCATTAAAAAGACTCCGTCAAAAAAAAGCCTAAAAAAATATTCTCCATTAAAGTTCATTAAAGACCATTAAAGGGTTTAAGGACCTTATCCTTTGTGTTTTGGGTAGCGGATTGCCCAGATGGTGAAGGCGGCAAGGACGATGAGGGTCAGTACGCCTGCCGCGGTGTAGCCTATCCATCGCCATTCGGCAGGGAGGTGCAGTCCTTCGGGAGCAATAAGGATATAACTATAACTTACCATAGTCATGAACACCGCAGGCACGAGGCTGACCATATACCCCATCGAGTAGGACCGCTTTCCGAGCATGGTGTCGGTATGTTCCTCACGGAAGAGGTAGACCGTTGCAGCCCAAAGGGTGAAGGAGGCGAGGGTCTGGTTGGTCCATGCGAAATATCTCCATACGACATCGAAGTTGACAAAAGTCATCCCAAAGACCGCTGCAAAGAGCGGAAGAGAGATGAGTAGCCGTCGCCATATCTTTTTCTGTTCGAGATGCAAGAAGTCGGCTAGTATGAGTCGTGCGCTTCGCAGGGCCGTATCGCCCGAGGTGATAGGTGCAGCAATGACGCCAATGATAGCAAGTATGCCACCGACCGTGCCGAGCCAAGAGCGGGATATCTTATCGATGACCAAAGCGGCGATGTTCTCACCTGGGTGGGCATCGGCAAAAGCCTGTAAGCCGTCGATGCCTCCAAAGAAGGAGCCAGCCGCAGCAGCCCAGATAAGTGCTAAGACACCTTCGACGACCATAGCCCCGTAGAAGATCCATCGACCTTGGCGTTCGTTGGTGATGCAACGTGCCATGAGTGGCGACTGCGTGCCATGGAAACCGCTGATTGCACCGCAGGCGATACTCACAAAGAGCATGGGGAAGAGAGGTAGTCCATCTTTCTGTCGGTTCTGCAGACCATCGGTCACTTCGGGTATGTCGCCGCCGTGCCAACCGAGCATGACGACCATGATGCCGACACCCATGAAGAGGAGGACGCCGCCGAAGAGAGGGTATAACTTGCCTATCAGTTTGTCGATAGGAAGCAGGGTAGCAAGCATATAATAGAGGAAGATGATACCGATCCATGCCTCGACGCTGATGCCGCCGGCGAGTCCGTGCAAGAGGTTGGCTGGTCCTGTCATGAAGGTGGTGGTGAGCAGTACAAGTAGCACCACGGACAGGATGCGGATGCCATGATGGACCACATTGCCTAACTCGTCACCCACTATCTCGGGCAGGCTGGCACCGCCTTTGCGGACGGATATCATACCTGAGAGATAGTCGTGTACGCCGCCAGCGAAGATAGTACCGAAGACGATCCAGAGGTAGGCGGATGGTCCATAGAAGATACCCATGATAGCGCCGAAGATAGGTCCGAGTCCGGCGATATTAAGGAACTGAATCAAGAAGATACGCCATGCAGGCATGGGCACATAATCGATACCGTCGGTCTTGGTGAGGGCAGGCGTGGTGCGTTGTGGGTCAGCGCCAAAGATTTTCTCGACGAAGCGACCGTAGAGCACATAGCCCACGATAAGCAGAATGATTGCAAAGATGAAACTGTACATGATATTTCCGATTTCCGATTGAAGTCGCAAAATTACGAACTTTGATTCATATTTCCAATTTTACTGTACGGTGGAAACTTTAACGGACGCCTGCGATGTATTGACATGAATTGACATAAATTACGTGGTCAAAAAAGTCTAAAAAACTTAGGGCAAAAACTATCATCAACAAGCGTACAACAATTATTGACAAAGGGATTGGAACAAATATTGCCAAATATTATCCAAATATTCAACGAATGGTCTCGAGATATTGTCAAATATTCCTCCATTAAAGTCCATTAAAAGACCATTAAAAAGAGGATAGACCACACTGTGCTAACGGACGACTTTAACGGACGCCTGCAGCGTATTGACATGAAGGGTCATAAAAGACTCCGTCAAAAAAATCTAAAAAACTTAGGGCAAAAACAATTATCAACAAGCTGGCAACAATTATCAACAAGGGGATTGGAACAAATATTGCCAAATATGCCACGGACGGTCTTGGGATATTATCAAATATGCCCTATCAAAGGGTGTTTTGAGAATAGGTTGTTTTGAGAGGCTGTCTAACAAGTACTATATATCCCGCGGGCGAGGCGCCCGCGCCCCCAGTAGCAAAGCACAGTCAGTTGGGAATTTCGATTTGTTAGACAACCTCTACGAGTGGGACAACGGCTTATTTTCTTAGAAAAAAGCAGATCGGATAACATTCTATAATTGAAACGGTTATAGAGAAAATGAGGACGGACGTCCTCGTGTGTGGAAATTTTAGGGACGTGCGTCCTTGACAAATGGGCATTTGTGTATTATCTTTGCAGCAGAATTGGGATTGAAACTGACAGGATTAGAACCTCTAAAGAGTTATATTATGGACACATTACAGGAATATATTGAGCATTGTATTCTGCCTCGCTATGATGCTTTTGATGCAGGGCATCAGCGGGATCATGCGGAAAGTGTTATACGAGAGAGTCTTGCGCTTGCGAAGGCGCATCATGTAGACGAAGAGATGGCATACACTATTGCAGCCTACCACGACCTTGGGTTGGAGCAAGACAGAGCGTTGCACCACATTCATTCGGGCGAGATACTCATGGCCGACGAGACGCTGCGGCAGTGGTTTACGAAGGAGCAGTTGGAGACGATGCGAGATGCGGTGGAGGACCATCGGGCTAGTAGTAAACGTCCACCTCGCACGATCTATGGGGCTATTGTGGCGGAAGCCGATCGGCAGATAGACCCTGATACGATTCTTCGCCGTGCTTTGCAGTTTGGGTTGAAGCAGAACCCGACAGTGGATTTCGAGTGGCATTTCCAACGAGCATATCAGCATGTGATAGACAAGTATGCAGAAGGAGGCTATATGCATCTGTGGCTCAATAGCGAGCGTAACTTGCAAGGGCTGGCGACATTGCGGGGGATCATTCATGATGAGGAGCAGATGCGGGGGATATGTCGAGGTATATGGGAGGAGATAACGACGTCACAACAAAAGTCGGGAACGGACGAGTGTCAGTGTATTGGCTAAAATACGTGGTCAAAAAAGTCTAAAATACTTAGGGCAAAAACTATCATCAACAAGCGTACAACTATTATTGACAAGGGGATTGGAACAAATATTGCCAAATATTAGCCAAATATGCCACGGATGGGCTCGAGATATTGCCAAAGAGTTCTCCATTAAAGTTCATTAAAGGACCATTAAAAAAAGGATAGACCGCTGCGCTAAAAGACGACGGACCGCACTGCGTGCTAAAAGATTACATACTGCTGCGATGACGGGGAAGAGACTTCATGGACTGTCTGCAGCGGAGGGAGTTAATTATTTTGCGCGCACAGATAACTAATTATTATTGAGGCAATTGAGAGCGTTTTATCGAGAGCATTCAATGAGTTTAGGAAATTTTATTGAAAGCACTCGTTGCAAAACGGGCATTCGTGTATTATCTTTGCATTCGAATTGGACAATCTTACAATTTACAAGCGGACAAAGAAAAAGGTCACGTTGTACTTACTCGAGAAAACTCCTAATAATAGGATTTGAGGTGTTACTGTGCTTTGTAATCTGCCCACCTTCCTTGCGGAAGTAGCAGCATGCCATTGCAGCGGCAAGAGGCCCCATTGAGATTTAGTTTGTTGAGTTTTCCGGTCTCTGACAACGCAACCTATTCGTTTGTGCAAAGGTAGTACATTGTCGTCAATCATGCAAGATATTGCCTAAATTGCGATATTTTTCTGCAAAAAATGAGTATTCATTTCCGTATATGGAAATATAATACTACCTTTGCAACCTAAATTGTGTATACTCCCAAGAATAGGGTGAAGTATAGAGACAAATATAGAGACAAGAAACCGAAATAGAAACGAGAAATATTAAATATCAATTATATGGCAAAGAATGAGAAAAAAGAGGATGGTCTTGAGAATGTGCAAGAAGCATTGACCACTTCCGGAAGTTGGATTATCAAACATCAGAACGCTATCACCTGGGTTATTACAGGTATCTTGGCAGTAGTACTTGTGATTATGGCAGTGCATAACTATTATGTAAAGCCAAAGAGTGCAGAGGCCAACAATGAGATTGGCAAAGCCGTTGCGTATTTCGCTGTTCAAGATTATGAGAAGGCGCTCAACGGAGATGATGCTGACTGCATTGGTTTTGAGAGCATTGCAAACGACTACTCGCTCACGAAAGGTGGTGAGTTGGCTGCACTGTATGCAGGTATCTGCTACTACAACTTAGAGGACTATGAGAACGCAGTGAAGTATCTCAAGAAGTTCAGTGCGAAGGACATCAATGTAGCGCCTGCTGCTAAACTCAAGTTGGGCGATGCTTATGTAGCACTGGGTGAGTTGAAGGAAGCTGCTAAGAGTTTCAAGGCTGCTGCGAAGTCGGAAAACAAAGTGCTTGCACCTTTGGCTCTCAAGAAAGAGGGTTTGGTTTATCTTGAGTTAGGTGACACAGAGGCTGCTCGCAAGGCGTTTGAGTCGATCAAGAAAGACTATCCTAACAGTCAAGAAGCACAAGACATCGATAAGTATATCGAGAACATTGCGGAGTAAGGTTATGGCTACCAAGTTTCATAACTTGTCGCAATATGATGCAGAGCATATTCCAAACGCTAGTGTCTTAGGGCACCAGCGTTTTGCTATCATTGTGGCAGATTGGAATAGTGATATAACCTACGCCATGTTGGAGGGAGCGTACGAGACGCTTATCAAGCATGGAGTGAAAGAGAATCACATCAAGGTGATGCATGTGCCAGGGACGGTGGAACTGACTTATGGTGCAGCACAATGCCAGCGTTACACGCCTAAGCACCGGTTTTATGACGCCATCATCGTTATCGGTTGCGTGATACAAGGCGACACGCCGCATTTCAACTATGTGTGTCAGAGTGTGACGCAGGGTGTGACGGAACTCAATGTACATGGTCTGACGCCCGTTATCTTCAGCGTGCTCACCACCTTAGACCGTCAGCAGGCCTTAGATCGGGCTGGTGGTAAGTTGGGCAACAAAGGCGTTGAAGGGGCGTACACGGCTATCAAGATGGCTAATCTAGCGAGTGCAGATATAGAGTCGACTCAGATGTAAGAACGAAGCGATGCGCATGAAGGTATATAAGTTCGGCGGTGCATCGGTGAGCGATGCGAGCAGCATCCGCAATGTGTTGCAGATAGTGAGCAAGGCACAGTCGCCGTTGGTGATTGTAGTCTCGGCTATGGGCAAGACCACCAATGCGTTGGAGCGTGTTGTCAATGCCGCTTTTGCGGGCGACAGCGCCACGGCGAACGAGGAGATACAGCATATACGCGAGTATCATTATGCCATTGCGCAAGCGCTTTTCCCTACGGGTCACACTTTCCAGCAGCACAAAATAGAACTGCTATTGGGCGATGTGGATCGGTTGGTGCAGAGCATGTGCACGGATAACCTATCGGAGCGAGACAACCGTTTCTACGATTACTACTACGACCAGATTGTCTCTTACGGTGAACTTATCAGTACGCGCATCATCAGTTATGCGCTTGACCGCAGCGGGCAAGAGAATGTGCTGATTGACATGACCACTTGTCTTAGGACCGACAACAGTTGGCGTGAGGCGAAGGTGGACATGGCGGAGTCGGATGTACTCCTGCATCGTGCATTAGAGCAGCGTCCTTCGCAGTTGTATGTGGCACAGGGTTTCATTGGCGGTACGGCAGAAGGGCTGCATACCACCTTGGGGCGTGAGGGGAGCGATTATACGGCGGCTATTGTGGCGAACCTATTGGATGCGGAGAGTGTGACGATATGGAAGGATGTGCCAGGTATTTTGAACGCTGACCCACGGTTGGTGAAAGACACGGTGCTGCTGCCCGAACTGACCTACTATGATGCAGTGGAGTTGGCGTATAGTGGGGCGCAAGTGATACATCCTAAGACGATACGACCGCTTGAGAATAAGAGTATTCCGCTTTATGTGCGTTCGTTTGCCAATCCAGAGGCGGCAGGTTCGGTTATCTCGAAGACTATGGCGCACCCTATCGATGTGCCGGTGTATATATGGCGCAAAGAGCAGGTGTTGCTCACTATTCGTCCGAACGATTTCTCTTTTATATTGGAAGACAGTCTGCAACATCTCTTTGAGGTGGTATATCGCCATCACTTGAAGGTGTCGCTCATACAGAGTAGTGCGGTCACGGTGTCGGTTTGCGTTGACGCCTGCCGATACTTGCAAGAGGCAATAGAGGAGTTGGAGCAGTCGTATAGAGTGACCTATAACGAGCACCTCTCGTTGCTTACGATACGCGGGACGAAGCCGGAGATAATAGAGGAGTGCACGAAGCAGTATGAGATATTACTCAGCCAGACGACACGGCGGACGGCGAGGTTCGTTATTCGATAGTTTAGGAGTTTAGAAGTTTAGAAGTTTAGGAGAAGTTTAATTGGTTGAGTAGGTTAAGGAGTTGAGGTTTTTTGAGTTTATTGATGGAAATAAGTAACACAACATATATAAACAAGCTGATATTATGAAACCAACATTATTTGTACTTGCGGCTGGAATGGGAAGCCGCTATGGAGGTCTTAAACAACTGGATGGGTTAGGACCTAACGGTGAGACGATCATGGATTATTCGGTATTCGACGCTATACGCGCTGGGTTTGGAAAGATAGTGTTCGTCATTCGCAAAGACTTCGAAGACGATTTTCGTCGTGTTGTATTAAAGAAATACGAGGGGAAAGTGCCCTGTGAGGTATGTTTTCAATCGATAGATAAAGTGCCGGCAGGATGCACTTATAACAGTGAGCGTTCGAAGCCATGGGGTACGAATCATGCCGTACTGATGGCAAAGGATATCATCCATGAGCCGTTTGCTGTTATCAATGCCGATGACTTCTACGGGAAGGAGTCGTTTGAAGTGCTTGCTCAATTCCTTTGCGGTCTTGAGGATAAGAAAAATGCGTACTGCATGGCAGGTTACCGTGTTGGCAACACATTGTCGGAGAACGGCAGTGTGAGTCGTGGTGTCTGCAAAACCGATGCGAATGGGTTCTTGACGGATGTAGTAGAGCGGACATCGATTGAGCGTATCGATGGTCAGATAGTATTCAAGGACGAGAACGGAGCGTTGGTTGCTTTGGAGGAGAACACCCCTGTAAGTATGAACATGTGGGGTTTCACGCCAGAGTATTTCACCTACTCGGAGGAGGCGTTCAAGGCATTCTTGAAGGCGCATGGCGAGGAGTTGAAGGCAGAGTTCTACATCCCGACGGTGGTGAACGACCTTATTGTAGCCGGCAAGGCTACTTGCAAGGTGCTTGATACGCCTGCCAAGTGGTTTGGTGTCACTTATGCTCAAGACAGGCAGGGTGTAGTGGATAAGATACAAGCACTCATTGATGCGGGTGTATATCCGAATAAATTGTTCTAATAGATAGAATAGATACAACTATGGCAAGAATCTTAGTTACTGGTGGTACGGGTTACATAGGTAGCCACACGGTAGTAGAATTGATCAACAGCGGTTTCGATGTGGTGATAGTAGATAACCTCTCGAACTCGAACGTGGATGTACTGAACGGTATTGAAGCGATAACGGGTGTGCGTCCGGAATTCGAGAACATCGACTGCATGGACTATCCGAGTATGGATCATCTTTTTGAGAAGTATTCTAATATTGAGGCTGTTATTCACTTTGCAGCCAGTAAAGCCGTAGGCGAATCGGTGGAGAAACCCCTACTCTACTACCGCAATAACATAAGCAGTTTGATATCGGTATTGGAACTGATGAAGGTGCACAATGTACATAATATTGTGTTCTCGTCAAGTTGCACGGTATATGGTCAGCCCGATGTATTGCCCGTGGACGAGAGTGCACCTATCAAGCCGGCATTGTCGCCTTATGGCAACACAAAGCAGATCAACGAGGAGATCATTCGTGATGTATGTCATGCCGAGAAGGAACTTCATGCGATACTCTTACGCTATTTCAACCCGATAGGAGCGCATCCATCGGCATTGATTGGTGAGTTGCCTAATGGGGTGCCACAGAACTTATTGCCTTATGTGACCCAGACGGCAGCTGGTTTGCGTCCGGAACTAAAAGTGTTTGGCAACGATTACAACACGCCAGATGGCAGTTGCATACGCGATTATATCTATGTAGTGGACCTTGCGAAGGCGCATGTTATAGCCGTTAAGCGTATGTTGGAAGGTAAGGCAAATGAGCGTGTAGAGGTGTTCAACTTAGGTACAGGGCGAGGACTGAGTGTGTTAGAGATAGTGGAGACCTTCCAAAAGGTTACGGGCGTTAAACTGCCGTATCAGATTGTGCCTCGTCGTGCAGGCGATATAGAGAAGGTGTGGGCTAATCCTAAGAAAGCCAATGAGGTGTTAGGATGGCGTGCTGAGACCTCGGTGGAGGACACGCTACTGAGTGCATGGCGTTGGCAGCAGCATCTTGCTACGATAAAAAAGTAAAGTTATCGATCTAATACTCAATATATGTTATATCCACTCAAGTTTATACCCATACTCAAGGAGCGCATCTGGGGCGGTACGACACTTGTCCAATATGGGAAGGCGTTAGGCAGTTCTAAGCATATCGGCGAGAGTTGGGAGTTATCGGCTTTCGGCGAAGAAGCCTCGGTGGTTGCTACCGGTGCTTTAGAAGAGAACGACCTTGCAGAACTTATTGAGGTGTATATGGGAGATTTGGTGGGTGACCATGTATATGAGCGGTATGGCAACTACTTCCCGTTGCTATTCAAACTCATCTCGGCCGAGGACAGACTCAGTCTGCAGGTGCACCCTAACGATAAGGTGGCACTTGAGAAGCATCAATGTGCAGGCAAGACTGAGATGTGGTATGTGCTGAATGCAGAGCCAGGGGCAATGCTCACATTGGGTCTGAACAGAGACAGTTCTCGCAATGAGTTAGAGGCAAGTATCGAGGATGGTAGTTTCACAGAACTGCTTCGCACGGTGCCGGTTAAGACGGGTGATGTAGCCCTTATCCCTGCTGGGCAGTTACATGCTATCGGTGCAGGTATCACAGTAGTGGAGGTTCAGCAAGCGAGCGACATCACCTATCGGTTGTATGACTATGACCGTGTGGATGATCATGGCAACAAGCGGGAACTGCATTTGGCTGATGCACTCGATGTATTGGATTATTCGGAGAATAAGCAACCGCTTATTAACTATGCGCCAAAGGAGAATTGGGCAGTGAACTTAGTATCGTGCGAGTATTTCGTTACGAACCTGCTAAGTTTTAATCGCACTATTGAGCGAGACTACGCACCTCTGGACTCGTTTGTGGTATACAGTCTGCTGGAAGGCAGTTGTAAGATTGAGACGGACTTAGGGGACACCACTATGCAGAAGGGGGAGACGGTATTGCTACCGGCTATTACCAACGATGTACGACTCATACCCCAAACGAAGGAGACTCGATTGTTGGAGGTATATGTTCCCTAATAGATAAGGTATAAAAGACAAAAGTATAACAATAATGAAACATTACAAACTGTGGAATAGATTGTTCGGTTGGCTTGCTTTTGCGATAGCCGCTGCGACCTATCTACTCACCATTGAGCCTACTGCATCCTTTTGGGATTGTGGAGAGTTCATCTCGAGTGCATACAAGTTGGATGTGGGTCACCCACCTGGAGCACCGTTCTTTATGTTGATGGGGCATTTTGCCTCGTTGTTTGCCAGTGATACGGCACATGTAGCCATGTGCGTGAATGCGATGTCGGCTTTGGCATCGGCTTTCACTATCTTGTTTTTGTTCTGGACTATCACGGCGTTAGGTAAGAAACTACTCGTAGGTACGAAGGGCGAGTTATCATTGTGGCAAGGTATTGCTATTATCGGTGCAGGATTGGTAGGTTCGTTAGCCTACACGTTCTCGGATACCTTCTGGTTCTCCGCTGTAGAGGGTGAGGTATATGCCTCGTCGTCGTTATTCACGGCAGTGGTGTTTTGGCTCATTCTCAAGTGGGACGAACATGCCGAAGAGGAGGGTTCTGACCGTTGGTTGATACTGATAGCCTACCTCATGGGTTTATCGATTGGTGTGCACTTGCTTAACCTACTGACGATACCGGCTATTGTGTTGGTATACTATTTCCGCAAGTATGAGTTCTCATGGAAGGGGACTATCATTGCGTTCCTGGTGTCGGTGGTTATCTTAGCCGCTATCTTGTATGGTATCATACCTGGTATGCCGACTATTGCCGGTTGGTTTGAGTTATTGTTTGTCAACCAATTGGGTTGTCCGTTCAACACTGGTTTGGCGGTATACCTTGTACTGTTGGCAGTAGCATTGGTATGGGCAGTTGTTTCGAGTTACCGTGCGATAGACAAAGAGGAGGCACCTACTGCAAGTGTGCTTATCTCGTTTGTTTTGGCTATCTCGTTGGCAGGTGTTCCCTTCTTGAAAGAGAGTGCTATTGTGGGTGTTATCCTTATCCTTGCCATCAGTGGTATATTGATATGGAAGCGAACGGTTATCCCTGTTCGTTGGTTGAACACGGCCGTGCTGATGGTAGCGATGGTGGTTATTGGCTATAGCAGTTATGCCACCTTAGTTATTCGTTCGAGTGCGGATACGCCAATGGATCAGAACTCACCGGATAATGTGTTCTCGCTTAAGTACTACCTCAATCGTGAGCAATATGGCGATACGCCATTGTTCTATGGATCAAGCTATAATGCACCGGTTGCGCTTGAGATAAAGGGCAATATGTGTGTACCTATTGTGAAAGAAGGTAGTGCACAATATGCGCCTGCGCCTAAGAAGTCGGAGAACGAGAAGGACCGGTATGTGGTAACTGGGCATAAATCGACCTATAAGATGCAGTCGGAATATAACATGCTGTTCCCTCGTATGTTCTCGTCAGACCCACGCCATGTGAGTGGTTATAAGGAATGGGGCGAGATAAAAGGTAAAAAGGTGCGTTATGAGTACTGCGGGCAGATGAAGACGGACAAAGTGCCTACTTTCTGGGAGAACATGCGTTACTTCTTCCGTTATCAGGTAGACTTCATGTATTGGCGTTACTTCATGTGGAACTTTGCAGGAAGGCAGAACGACATACAAGGCTATGGAGAGATACAGCATGGTAACTGGATATCGGGTATACCATTCATAGATAATGCTCGCTTGGGTGACCAAGATGCGTTGCCAAAGGAACTACGAGAGAACAAGGGACATAATGTGTACTACATGTTGCCATTGCTCTTGGGTATCATAGGTATTGTATACCAACTGAGTAAGAAGCGTAAAGGTATAGAGAACTTCTCTATTACTTTCCTGCTGTTCTTCTTGACGGGTTTGGCGATTGTTATCTATCTTAACCAAGTACCTTATCAGCCTCGTGAGCGAGACTATGCTTATGCAGGGTCGTTCTATGCTTTCTGTATATGGATAGGTTTGGCAGTTCCTGCTATTGTGGACGGTATTGCATCGCTATTCGAGAAGAAGGGTAAGGACTCGCAGACGGCTCGTACGGTAGTGGCTATTGCGGCTACCGTGATCTGCCTTGGTGTGCCTGCGCTTATGGCACAACAGAACTGGGATGACCACGACCGCAGTGGAAGATATTCTTGCAGGGACTTTGGTGCTAACTACCTTCGTTCTTGTGGGTATAATGGTATTATCTTCAGTAATGGTGATAATGATACTTTCCCATTGTGGTACAACCAAGAGGTAGAAGGTGAGCGTACGGACTTGCGTGTATGTAACCTCTCTTACCTACAGACCGACTGGTATATAGGTCAGATGAAGCGTCCATACTACAAGTCGAAAGCATTGCCTATCAGTTGGGATGCAGAAGACTTCATGCCTGGCAAGAATGAGGTGGCATATATAGATAACAAGGTAGGTTCGCCACTGACAATAAAAACAGCATTCAAGTTCTTACGCAGCGATGACCCTCGTACAAAGAAGGAAGGAGAGTCGTATATACCAACTAATAAGTTGTATCTGCCTATAGACACGGCAGATGTAAAGGCATCGCCAGTGTTCTGCATAGGAGACTCGTGCGTCTACCCAATGGAATCGATAGCAGAGCGTATTGATTACTCTTTGGGAAGGAGACTGACTCGTAGTGAGATGATGATATTGGAGATGATGTCGACCAACCACTGGAAGCGTCCGATGTACTTTGCTGTTACGGTAGGTGGTGATTACTACCAAGGTATGGAGAAGTACTTCGAGTTGACGGGTTTGGCATATCAGATTACTCCAGTAGCATCGGAGGATGGTCAACCTCGTGTCAATACCAAGACGATGTACGACAACATGATGCATAAATTCCGCTATGGTAATATGAACCAAGAGGGTATCTACATCGACGAGAACTTGATGCGTATGTGTAGAACACACCGAATGATGTTTGCTCAGTTGGCAGACGCACTCTATAAAGAGGGTGATTATGCTAAAGTCAAGAAGGTACTTGACTATGCAGAGAAGATGTTACCTGAATACAATATCCCTTATGATTACACCTCGGCCACGATGGCTGTACTCTATAACAAGATTGGGGATAGCAAGACAGGCAATGAGATGTTGACGAAGGTAGCAGATAACTGCGTTGATTACATCAATTGGGGTGCATCGTTGAATGCCAAGAACAGGAAGTATGTTGCTTCTACCTTGCAACAGAAGACAGCAGTGCTTGGATTCGTATTACAAGAATGGAGTAGGACGAATCAAAAGGACTTGCTGGATAGATACTATCCTTATTACGAACAAGGGGTGTCGTATATACACTAATTCGTTATCTATAAGACAATAGCAAGGATGAATATGCCTTGCTATTGTTTTCTCTTATCTAAACTAAATCCTTATCTGGTATGCCATCCTCAGCAAAGCAAAATGATATACCCGAGATAGTGATGCACTATATCTGGCAGCATTGTCTATGGGCAGGGAATCCACAAGAGACCATACATGGGGCAAATGTGGATATCTTATCGGTAGGTCAGCACAATTTGGATGCTGGTCCGGACTTCCTTAATGCCCGTATCCGTATAGGCGGTAGAGAATGGGTGGGCAATGTAGAGATACATATCAATGCCTCGGATTGGTATAAGCACCATCATGATAGAGATGCTGCATACGATAGCGTTATCTTGCATATTGTTCGCAACAACGATAAGCGGGTGTATAACTCTCGTGGGGAGGAGATAGAGCAGTGTGTGCTGGAGTATCCGTTAGACCAAGACTACCTTACGGGGCTTATCAAGACGGCACAGAGCATGGACTCCGCCATGGCTGTGGTGGAATGCGGTAAGAGGTTACTATCAGACCCTATGCTGCTTAGTAAGGGTTGGAGGGCAGCCTTGTTGCATAACCGTATGGAGTGTAAGAGGCGTGCTATAAACAGTCTATTGGAGATTACGCACGGCAGTTGGGAGCATGCCTTCTATATCACCCTTGCTCATAACTTCGGCTTTCATACAAACGGAATGCCGTTTGAGTTGATGGCTATACAAACACCTTTGTCTTGCTTACAGAAGCATAGAAACAGTTTGTTTCAACTGACAGCCATACTCCTTGGGCAGTCGGGACTACTGACCGAGGAGAGGGCAAGAACGGAGGAGGAGAAGTCGTTACTGGGGGAATATAGGTTCTTACAGAAGAAGTTCGACCTACAACCGATAGACGGTAGTATGTGGAAGTATGCACGCATGCGTCCACAGTCGTTTCCGGATGTCCGTATACGGCAGTTTGCTCAACTGATATACCAGTCGGAGTTCTTGTTCTCGAACCTAATGGATGCGCATACAGTAAAGGATTGCAGTAGGTTGTTTGCGCTCAAGGAGGGTGCTAAGTTGGGCAAGGGGAGTGTGGATGTGTTGCTAATCAATACAGTGCTGCCGTATAAGTACACCTTTGCAATAGCAAATAACAATGAGGCTATGGTGGAGGAGGTATACAGCCTACTACAAAAGATACAGGCAGAGGATAACCATATCATCCGTCAATGGCGGCTACTGGGGCAGAGTATTGAATCGGCAGCCGATACTCAATCCCTTATCCACCTCTATCAGAACTACTGTCAACCGCATAACTGCATCAACTGCGATGTGGGGTATCAGGTGTTCTCGCTACGGTCGTTGGAGGAGTAGTTAATGGTTACACATTGATAGTTACACGTTCTTTATTTTCCACCATTTACGGATATGTTTGCTGCGGAGGCAGAGTTTGAAGAGCCAAGGCTGTAGGACATAGGAGAGCATCATGGTGGTAATCATGCCTACCAAAGAAGCAAAACCTATACTACGGATAGCAGGGTGCACCGCAAAGAGGAGCGAAGCCATGCAGAGCACTAAGATAGTGGCAGACATGGTGATAGCCGTCTTGTGGTAACTGAGTCGCTTATTATCCTCGCCTCGAGCCGCCGCAAGGAGTCCATCCATGATAAAGATGGAGTAGTCCACACCAATACCAAAGACGAAGGAGGAGACGATGATGTTGATGATGTTGAAGGCTTGGTGCGTGAGTGCCATACTTCCTAATACGACATACCAACTGATAGCCATAGGAAGGAAGGCAATCAAAGCAAGGGATACACGTCGGAAACTGAGCAAGAGGACTATCAATACAAAGATAGAGGAGATGAGCAGTATCTTATTAAAGTCACCGTGTATCAATTCCACTAAGTTTGTTGAATAGTAGTAAGGGTCGAGTACCATACAGCCATCGATAGCATCCATGGCATCGTTGGTTGCCAAGAGGTTCTCGGCAGGCATCTTTATAGGCATATAGACGAGCCAATAATCGCCTACTTTCTCGGCAAGGATAGTGGCTAATTGTTCGGGTATGAGTCCTTGTTCGAGCAGGAGTTCGGGTTGATAGTCAGCCTGCATAGCATCGGCGAAGGGGTCATACATAGTTGGGTCTACGCCACATCGAAGGCAAGCCGTACGGATGTTTGCCTCGATAGCGGCTTGTTTTTCTGGGGTGAAGTATTCTTTCCAATGGGCAATCCGTTGGGCTTGTGTAGCGGTGTCAGGTAGGAGGACGGAAGTGGCCAGATAGGAGGCAATGAGTCCGGTCTGCTTTAGGCTATCGCAAGTGTATTCCATCTCTTTGAGTTGCACAAGGGCAGAGTTGAGGTCTTTAGCGACGGCAGCATAGTACTGCTGCGCCATCCCTTGGTTGTTCTTCTGAGCCCATAACTGTTGTGAGCGCGCCACCTCTGGGGCAGTATAGTTGATATGCCGGAGGTTCGGGTCGAAGGTGTATTTACCTGAGAAGCAGATAGTAACAACCACAAAGAGTAGCAACACTACTTGTACAAACCGGTTTTGGTCGATAGGGTATGCGTTTATCTTCTCCATGAAGGCGAAGGCTTTCTCGTTGCGTATGTTCTCTTTCGGGAAGAAGTGCGGCATGAAGAGAAGGCTGGCAATGGTAGTGCCCACTACGACGAGGGAGGCGAACCATCCAAAGTCTTGTAAGAGGGAGGATTGGGTAAAGAGCATTCCTGCGAAAGCGCCTATGGTGGTGAGGCTTCCTAAGATGACGGGTATGGTTTGTTCTTTTACTACTCGTTCTCGACTGCCGGTGTACTTGAAGTGAATCATGACATGGAGGCTATAACTGAGCGCCACTCCTAAGACGATAGCACCGATACTAACCGACATGAGGGAGATGATCCCTTTGCCAAGGTAGATACAAGCGAGTGCCATAAAGGTTCCATAGACGATGGGGAAGAGGAGGAGGAGCATCGATTTATGGTCTTTAAGGCAGACAGCGAGCAGGATAATGATGAGTAAGAGGGAGAGTCCGAGGGTGGTAAAGAGGTCTTTACATATCCTTAGAGAGTTGTTGGCGGACTGAATGACCGTACCGTGGTAGAGGACTTCAACGCCATTGTATTGTTCGGATACTTGTGCAGCGGCTTTCTTTATTCGGCGGAGCAGATGCTTTGCTGTGCCGGAGTCGGAGGAACTGATGTTAGGCGAGAGGAAACCAATACAGACGGTGGTATCGGAACAATAAAAGTGGTTATTGAGCATACGGAAACCGCCTGTTGGGTTGCTTGGCATGAAGAGTTTGTGCATACCGATAGGGTCCATGGCGAGGAAGTCGTAGAGCATGGAACCGAGTTCGGTATCGAGGAGTTGGTTGTATTGGGTTATCTGCTGCTGGATATGTTCAACAGAGGCGAGGCTATCCATCTGTTGGTCGGTGAATGTCAGATAGTTAGGGAAGACGGAGGTGAGATAGTAGGCGAGGTCGGTCCATTCGGTAGGGTCGATGGAATAGAGTGTGCCGTGGAGGAGGTCTTCTTCTGCAGCGGACTTGTCTAAGTTGGTCATGAAGAGGTCCATGGCATCGGCTAAGTCTTCGGGTGTATTATCTTCGTTACCAACGACTTGCACGAAGACCATATCTTTTACTCTTAGGTCTTGGAAGGCGATGTCGACATTGAGGTCGGAAGACTGGGGCAGGAGTTTGGCAATGTTCTCCTCGAATGAGATACGGGAGCCAAAGAAAAGGAATAAAGCGGAAGTAAGGACAAGGAGGGTGTAGAGGAGTGCCTTGTGCTTTTCGAAGAAGGTGTAAATTTTAGTCGTCATCGTTATGTAATTTGGGTGCAAAGGTAGGAATAATTTGACAATTACACAAATCATTAATTGGTCATAAAAGGCAAGGTGGATTGCTTGGAATGGAAATATTGTCATTAAATTTTTACGTCTGCGTCGAAAAAGCGCAGTATGGTCGAACGGGTCTGGCGGTCCGAACGACACGAGGGCGGGGCGGATCAATAATCGTTGCATACCATACCGAGCCTTGCGGCTCGAACGACACGAGGGCGTGTCGTCTCCACAATCGTAGCATCTATACCGCGGGCGAGGCGCCCGTGTCCCCAAACAACGCATACACAAACGGGTCTGGCGG
>CAVJQD010000050.1:0-16834 GCA_963651555.1 uncultured Clostridium sp.
TGACCTATAGAGACATACTACCCATTTTCCAGCCTGCAAAATGACCTATAGACCTTTTTTTGACCACGTATTTTGTTTCCCCAACCTACTTCTTGAGACTAAACGGAAAACTCCCAATCAAATTCCCATCAATAAAGAAGTCCGCATTATACGTCCCCGCTTGCAATATCTCCTCCACCGACCAATACATCGTCTCGCTCATCGTCTCACTAGCATACTCTATCCGTTTGCTCAACGAATAAGGAATCTGTTTATTCTCATAATTAAACACATCCGTCGCTTTCTTCTGCATCACCTCGCCGTCAGGACGCACTATCCGCAGATAGACGGTCTTCTCACCTGGCTGCACCGTGATGTTCTTCAAAATGTCGAAGGTAAACTGCAACTTCTGTATCTTCGAGAAGTTCGATGTCTTTCGGTCGTTCTTATTGAGAGTCACCACAGCAAAGTTATCAATCTCCATCATCGACGCCCTGTTCACCACTTCGGTCAACTGTTGCCGCTCCTGTTCCAACTGAGTAGCCCTCTGCGACACCTCTTCATATTGTTGCCGCACTTGGATATTCTCCGTCACCAATCGTTTATTTGTACGGTCCAATGAATCAATCTGATGCACATAATCCACCATCACCGCCCGAACGGTAGCCAACTCTTTCTTCAGCTCCGCAATACGGCGCGCATTGGTCACTTTCGTAATACGCAACTCCTCCAACAAGTCCTGCACTCGTTGTTGCTCTTTCGACAGCAAGTCAGCCAACGAGTCGTTATGTATCTCCGCTCCATAACCATCAAACTGAAAAGCCAAGTCCTCATACTCTTCCTCCAACTGCTCTTTCTCGAAGGTCATCATCTCCACCATCTCCTGAACCTCTTGCTTCGTTTGATGCTGCTTGCAGAATAGGTAAATACCTACGCCTATCGCCACGGCAAGTAAGACGGCTAATAATATAACTACATGTTTCTGTTTCATAATATCTCTTTCAATGTCTCCAAGTGCATACCATGCGACCCTTTGAGCAAAATCAACTTATCGCTAATCGTATGTACTTCCAAATACTTCGTCAATTCTTGCACGGTCGCAAAGGACTTAAACGAATGGTGCGTCTGTCCGAACTCTTTTCCTACGAGATAGACATTCGTATACCCATGTCGCAATAACAAATCCACAATCTCTTGATGCAGTTGCACACTGTCTGCACCCAACTCCAACATATCGCCCAATATCAGCACCTTATCCTCAACAGGTCTATTAATCTGCGTGAAACTCTCTATCGCAGCCGCCATCGATGTCGGATTGGCGTTATAAGCATCCACCACAATCGTGTTCCCTTTATCCGAATGCACCAATTGCGAACGGTTATTCGATGGCATATACGCCCGGATAGCCGCCAAACCTTGTTCTTGCGATATGCCAAAATATTCTCCGATACACAACGCAGCCGACACATTCTCAGCATTATAATCGCCCACCAAATGCGTACCCTCGGGCATCGTTCCTCTGTGATACTCCACGACCTTTGGTGTCTTACCCGCTTTCGCGCAAGCATCGGCATACATCGAACCAAGATACGTATTATCCACATTGCGGAATATTGTACCTTCATGTTGACAAAGGTAATCGTACAACTCTTGTTTCGTATGCTGCACGCCCTCAAACGACCCAAAGCCCTGCAAGTGAGCACGACCCACATTAGTGATAACGCCAAAGTTAGGCTCTGCCACATTAACCAACTCCTCAATATCACCAGGATGCGATGCACCCATCTCCACAATAGCAAGTTCGTGTTGACGAGTCAGTTGCAGCAGCGTCAACGGCACACCTATCGAGTTGTTCAAGTTCCCTTGTGTATAGTGAATATGATATTTCGTCGATAATACGGCCGCCGTCAACTCTTTCGTCGTCGTCTTACCGTTCGTACCCGTCACGCCAATAATAGGCAATCCCAAATGCCGTCTCCAAGCACGAGCAAGACTCTGCAATCCCACTACGCCACCCCGTTCAGCCTCAGCTCCCGAGATTAGCATCGCATACTCTTTGCCGTATTGTTCGCAGATAGCGATATACATCGCCGCATCACTCACAACAGCCATGGAAGCACCTTTCTCAAGCGCCTGCAATGCAAAACGATTGCCGTCAAAAGTCTCACCCTTGAGTGCAAAGAACACGCAACCTGACGGCAGATTGCGTGTATCCGTACTCACACAAAGTGAGTCGTTATTTCTTATTAGGAAGCTCCAATCCATAACCTTTCTTTTTATCCTCTATCTTCAATAATATAGAGAACACAAATGCTATCACGCCAAACGAAGCGAATACTATCATCGGCACAAGATATCCGCCCGTAGCCTCACGCAGTTTACCAATGAGCAGTGGCACAAGGCACAAACCGATGTTCTGCACCCAAAATATCAAACAGTAAGCCGAGCCCAACACTTTCTCGTCGATAATCTTAGGCACCGAAGGCCACATCGATGCAGGTACAAGCGAGAAACTAACGCCCAATACCAATATCGTAACCAACGCCAATGTCTTGCTCGGATACAACGGCAACACGAAAGCAAACACGCAGTGGCAAGCAATCATTATCAACGCACCTATCATCATCATACTTGCGCCCTTGCCTTTGTTGTCAATAAACGCACCAAGGAACGGAGTCAGCACCATTGCCAATATCGGGAACCACTTGAACAGGCCAGCAGCCTCGTCATTCGAAATCTTCAGCGTCTCCTCCAAGAAGTTCGTAGCGAACCGTTGGAATGGGAAGATAGCCGAGTAATACAGCACGCAGAGAATAGCGATAATCCAGAACATCTTAGAACGGAATATCTTACCAATATCGGAGATATGGAACTCATCCTCAGGGTCTTTGGTAGAAGTTATCTCGCCAATAGCTATCAGTTGTTTGTCGAACTTACTATCCATCACAGTGAATACCAGGAAGTTAATAAGTCCGATAACCAACAGCAACGCCGAGAACAACAGCGGTGCTACCACCGAGTCAACACCATTCACAGCCCATGCGTGACTAATCTTCGGCGAAAAGAACATCGCAGCAAACACACCGATACGAGCAATCGACATCTCCAATCCCATCGCCAACGCCATCTCCTTACCCTTAAACCACTTGGCAAGAATCTTACTAACCGTCGTACCTGCCATCTCGCAGCCGCAACCGAATATCATAAAACCGAACATCGCCAGTTTAGCCGAACCAGGCATATCCGTCCACCACGAGTTAAGCCATGTCACATTATTCGCATCAAACCACGACGACACGCCTATATACTTAATAGCGGCACCCAATACCATCAAACTGGCGGATAGCGTACCCGTGAAGCGCACACCCATCTTGTCCAAGATGATACCGGCAATAATGAGGAAACCAAACACATTGAGCAAGTATTCGCCTGCAGCATAAGTGCCAAAGTCACCACGGTCCCAACTGTAAGAGGTCTCCAACAACGAAGCCAATGGCGACAATATATCCACGAACATGTAGGCAAAGAACATCATCGATGCCACTAATATCAATACCGCCCAGCGCGCTACCGCCGAGTCACGTAGTGTCTGTTGAATCTTTTCTACCATTATAAATAATCAAAAGGGTAAAACCTACAACGCCTCGTCTTCCTCCTGCTGTGGATTAGGGCGAGTGCTGTATTTATGTTTCTTGAGCCATGCTGCCTTACGACGCTCATACTCAGCATAATGTGTCTCTAAATAGCCGTCAGCCATTGTTAGACACCATTATTTAATCCCCAAACGGGTCTTCACCTGTGGCATCACATTGACTGCATCAGGCGAGATATACACCATCGCCGCCGAGTCAAAGATATAGGTAAATCCTTCTGCCTCACCTACTGCCTGAATAGCCTTTGTCATCTTCTCATGCAGTGGCGTCAGGTATTCCTGTTGTTTCTTTTGAATATCCTGCTGCGCTGTTTGGTAGAACAGTTGGATACGCTGTTCCATCTCTGCCAACTCCTGCTGACGAAACTCCTTTACGCCGTCCGTCAAAGTCGCTTGCTCTGATTGGAAAGCCGATACCTTCTTATTAAACTCCTCCTGCATATTTGCAAGTGAGGTCTCATACTGATTCTGTAAGGTATCCATACGCAGTTTAACTTGATTGAGTTCAGGCATCTGCGAGAACAACTCCTGCGAGTTCACGTAACCCAACTTCTGTGCACTCAGGGCAAAAGGTAATGCCAACATGAGCATTAATAACGTTTTCTTCATTGTTATGTGTATTAAATTATTATTCCTATTTAATTATTCCTTACTTCGCCCCAAGTTTCTGCAACACCAAATCCGATATATCCAACTTGTTCGACATGTATATCAAACTTGGGTCTGAGGAACGGTCTTTCACTACTTCATACCGCTTCTCTTGAGCAATCTCTTGTATGGCTGTGTATATCTCGTCTTGTATCGGTTTGATAAGGCTCTCACGCTTCTTAAACAACTCGCCATCTTGACCGAAATACTTGCGCTTCAACTCCAACGCTTCCTTCTCCTTCGTCAATATCTCCTCCTCACGCTGCTTCTTCATCTCCTCCGAAAGAAATATCTGCTCCGTCTGATAGTTACTCGTCAGCACCTTAGCCTCTTGTATCAACGCATCCACCTCTTTCTGCCAACGTTTCGACACCAATGCCAACTGCTCATTGGCAGATTCATATTGCGGCAGGTTCTTCAAAATATACGCCATATCCACATAAGCAACCTGTACCTTCTGCGCATGCAACATCGGCAGTGACACCAAGCACGATAATATCAATATGCAAATTGTTCGTTTCATACCTCGCTCCTCCGTCGTTATAGTTCTTGACCTAATACAAAGTGGAACTGCGACCCACCCATACTCTTATCACCGTTTATCGCATCAAAACCGTAGCCCCAGTCGATACCCATCAAACCAAACATCGGCAAGTAGATTCGCACACCCACACCCAACGACCGTTTCAAGTTAAACGGATTGTAGTCCTTGATGTCCGCAAAGCAGTTACCAGCCTCAGCAAACACCAACGCCCATATCGTCGCATTCTGCTCCAAAGAGATAGGATAACGCAACTCGAAAGTGAACTTATTATACAAGTAACCTGCGTTCCTGCCCGTCGTGGCATCGTATGGCGTCAGCGCACCCGATTGATAACCACGCATCGCCACATACTCCGTCGAATACGATGTATACGATGTCATACCATCACCACCCATATAGAACGTCTCAAATGGCGACTTAGCATTCTTATTATAGTGACCCAAATAGCCAAACTCAGCACGAGCCATCAACACCAACTTAGAGTCAGGCGTAAGCGGCGTGAACACCTTACCCGTGAACTTCCATTTGTGATACTCTATCAGTCGATATCGCTCCGACTCCGACATCGACGCATAATCACGCTTGTTGATAAGCGAATATGGCGGCGTCAGTTTAACCGACAGACTGAACGATGAACCTCGTCTCGTGTAGATAGGGTTGTCTATACTATTACGCGACAGCGTCAAGCCCAAAGAGAAGTTGTGCGAAGTACCGTTCGCAATAAGCAGATACGGCCAATCCTTCATCATATACATCTGATATGCCAACTCTCCATAGAAAGTGAAGTAATCATCAGGCCAACGCAGACGCATACCATAACCTATCGACGCACCCAACGTACGCAAGTATCTATCAGGGTCCGACTCCGATGCCGATATCTGACTGATATAATCCGAGTAACCACTGTTATAGTAATACGAATACGAGTTATACAAGTTCTGATACGACTGTGTAAAACGCTTTGAGTAACCTGTCTGCGATGCAAAATACAGACTCGCTGACAAACTATTCGGTCGTTTACCTCCTAACCACGGCTCCAAAAAACTGATACTGGCCGAGGTATAGTAATAACCATTCGTACGCGCATTGATGCTGAAGGTCTGACCCTCGCCCTGAGGCACAATACGATAGGTCTTCGGCTTGAATAAGTTCTGAATAGCAAAGTTGGTAAACTTCAATCCAATACTACCCACAATACCCGTAGCACCCCAACCCAACGAGAACTCTATCTGATCCGAAGACTTGGTCTCCAACTGATAGGTGATATCCACCGTACCATCCTCCGGATTAGGCTGTATATCTGGTACCAACTTCTCTTGGTCGAAGTGACCCATCTGAGCCAACTCTCGCAACGAACGCATGATATCCGACTGAGAATACAACTGACCAGGTTTCGTATACAACTCACGGCGAACCACGTGCTCATACACACGAGTATTACCCATGATATTAATCTCATTGATAGTAGCAGGTTTACCTTCATACATTCGCATCTCGAAATCGATAGAGTCACCTTCTACCTTCACCTCCACAGGGTCTACATTGAAGAACAGATAACCCCTATCGGTATACAACTTCGAAACAGCATCGTCGTCCGACTGAAGCCGCTCTTGAAGCAACTTCAAGTTGTAAGTATCGCCTTTCTTAATACCCAACACCGCATCCAAATAGTCGTACGGATAAAGCGTATTACCCACCCAGTTGATATTGCGCACATAGTACTTCTCACCTTCCGAGATAGTCATATACACATCCACCTTCGTAGGGTCTGCTGGCGATGTCACAACGCTATCGGCCACAATATAAGCATCACGATAGCCCAACTCGTTATACTTCTCTATCACCGCCACCTTATCTTTCTCATACTCCTCAGTCACAAACTTCTTAGTGCGGAAGAAGTTGATGATGTTATTATCATTTGTCTTCTTCATCGCACGGTTTATCTTATTGTGCGACAATGCTTTATTACCCGTGATATAGATGGCGTTCACCTTCGTCTTCGACTTCTTATCCACATTGATCGTCACCTTCACGTAGTCCGGACGCTCCTCATCAGGATTCTGCAGCACTTGCACCTCCGCATTGTGAAAACCTTTCTCTGCAAAATACTTCTTTATCGTCGTCTTCGTGCGGTCAATGTTATCCGGCGTCAACTGACTACCCTTGGTCAGCCCCACCTTCACCTCCAAGTCCTCTTTCTCCGACTTCTTGAGGCCGTTATAGACCAACTCCGACACTCTCGGACGCTGCTTCAGCACAATGTTCAGCCAAATCTTATTCCCCTCTATCTTAGTCGCGAGAATCTTCACATCCGAGAACAACCCTTGCTTCCAGAACCTACGAATAGCCTTCGTGATAGCATCGCCTGGCACCTCAATCTTGTCGCCTACAGCCAATCCCGAGAAACCAATCAACACAAAGTCCTCATAACTCTCTGCACCCGTCACCGTGATATCGGCAATCTCGTATGTGCGCGATTGGAACGAATACTCAATCTTAGGCACAGCCGCCACTTCCGTAGCCGTTGCCACCGTATCAGACGACTCTTGCGACCATGTCAACATCGGCACAGCCAACAACATTAGTGCAATTATATAGTTTCTCAGATGCTTCAAGACTTCGAAGTTTGTATTTGTGTGGAGGTCTTACCAAACCGACGCTCTCTATGTTGATAATCAATTATTGCCTTATACAACTCCTCCTTGCCAAAGTCAGGCCACAAGCAGTCGGTAAAATACAACTCCGTATACGCCAACTGCCACAATAAGAAGTTACTGATTCGCAACTCACCGCTCGTGCGAATGAGCAAATCAGGGTCAGGCATCATGTTTGTGTCGAGCGTCTTACTGATAACCTCCTCCGTAATATCCTCCGCATTCAGTAACCCCTGCTTCACTTCACGCGACAACGCACGCACCATCTCCGTTATCTCCCAACGAGACGAATACGACAACGCCAACACCAATCTAAGCCCCGTGTTACCCGCCGTCTGCGCAAGACACTCATTCAGTGTGTCCTTACTCCTTTGTGGCAAACGACTCGTATCGCCTATCGTCAGCAGTCGCACGTTATTCTTGTGCAGCGTCGGCGTCTCTTGTTTGATAGTCTCCACCAACAACTCCATCAGCGCATCCACCTCTTCCTGAGGTCTGTTCCAGTTCTCCGTAGAGAATGTGTACAACGTCAACCATTCAATGCCCAACTCTGCACACGCCTCCGTCACCGTCCGAACGGAATCTACCCCATGCTGATGCCCATACATCCGCTCCAATCCGTGCTGAACAGCCCAGCGACCATTGCCATCCATTATAATGGCTATGTGCCGAGGCAAACGACTCTTATCTATCTTTTCTATACTATCCACTGTCTTTCCTTTTAAGTGTGACGATTTCCCTTCCCAAATCAGTAACTACAACTCCGGCACGCCGCACGCTCTTTTGCAAACTCAAAAACTATGCCGATCGTTAGAGACGAGGTAAAATCTTTGTTCAATATATTGCTACCGTTCAGGTTATACGTATTGTTATAATAGTCTTTATCCTCCAGATTATCAGCAAAATATATCTGATGCTGCCACGCTATATTCAACCCGAACCGAGGTGCAAACTTCCATTTCATACCGAAACCGAAGGGCACATACCCCGTTACCCTACCAAATCCGCTGTACACACTCACTCCAATTCCTATAAACATATACGGCGTAATGGGCTTAATACGAGTATCATACTGTTTCATTCCGAATCGGAAAAAGTTGAACTCCGCCACAGCATCGATGTTCATCAATAGGTTCTTCCCCATCTCACCACTCAATTCCCCATTCTCCGCCTTGAGAGGAAACTTGATATTGTCCGCCTGACCCTTCACTTGAAGCGCCCATCTCGACGTAAACTTATACCGAAACTGCGCTCCATAAGCCGGCTGAACATACTGAAAGATGTGCTTTGTCGCATCCCCCACATAGTAACTCAACCCACCTTGCACACCAAACTCGCACAAGTACGCACGCTCCTCCCCACGAACCATCGATATTGATAACAAACACATTACCAATACACAACTACCGTGCCAGATATCTCTTCCTAATCTCATCGATTCCATTCCGCGCAATTAACTCGCAAAGATACAATAATCTCCGATTCCATTCCGCGCAATTAACTCGCAAAGGTACAATAACTTTTCTATATACGCAAACACAACCCGCCATCCCCCTCCCACAATCCCCCACAAATCTCCACGCAACCACCTGCAAAACAACACATTAAACCGCAATCCAAACCCCGTCAAAATAAAGCAATTCCTCAAACAATCCCCCAACCCCTCCAAGAAAGAGAACCATCATCCCCCTGAACGAACCCCACCAGCCCCAAAATAAAGCCCCAAAATCCCCAAGAAAGAGCCCCACCACCCCCGAAAACGAAAGCCTCCAACCCCAAGAAAGAACCCCTCCAACCCCGAAAAAGAGTGCCGCCAACCCCGAGATCAGTAGCCGAGAAGTCTGGGTGATTCTTGGGTGATTCTTGGGTGATTCTTGGGCTGTTCGGCATACCACGTATAGACCACTACGGTATCACGCCGACACCAACCCCATCTCAACCCGCATCCAATCAGCCTCTAGCAAATAACCCAAAAACTCCCGTATCCCAACCCCCCACATTAGCCCCATTAACCCATTTAGCCCCACCAAAACACTCTCACCTCCCCAACTCTCAACTACTCTCAACACTAAGCCCTCAACACTAAACAAAAAAAAATCCCCCTCCCCCTTGACAATCCCAAAAATCCTCCGTACCTTTGCAAACAATTTCCGTTACTGGTCATCGGGGCTGTTTGGTTTTGACAGCAGGTAGAGTGACTATGTAAGCATGCCGAGCGCTGCGGACAGGCTCGATAATCTCGATCCGAGACATTTAGTTGGCGAAAATAACTACGCTCTCGCTGCTTAACCGAAGTATAGTAGGTTAGCTTCATCTCGGCACTAGGTGCTGAGACGAGACATCTCCCCATTGCCCTATTCATCGAGGCGGATGGAATTGGAGGTGCAAATATATCGGGAATAGGATTCAGTGGTCTCGCACCGAACCCGAAATCTAAGAGAATAAGGCAATGGTTAGTGGTTCGGGTCTTGCCATTGCACGAAAATCAAGGCCGAAATAAGCATGTAGAAAGCGTAGCCGTTCCTTGTTTGGACGAGGGTTCGACTCCCTCCAGCTCCACTAATAATAAAGGGATGTTCTAAAAATTACTTTTGAGATGATTTGTGGAATTTTATTTAGTAGATGGTTGAATTGAACGAAGGAACAATGTGAGCATTGTGACTGAGTGAAAGTCAAGCAGATACAAGTTAAAACCACAAAGCACTCAAAAAGTGGAGAAACATTCCAATTAGAAATAAAATAACGAAACGCGGAATTTTTAGAACATCCCTAAACTTAAACAAAAATGCGACGCCTCACCACCCTCATCTGTGCACTTCTGACGGCAACCATCGGCTTGCTGGCACAAGACGAGACACCCGTCGCTATGACTCTCCCCGAGGGTATGCACTTCGAATACCGCAACGACACCCTCTTCGTCACCTGCCAATCCGACGAGCTACCTAGACATCTCGTGGTCAAGACCGAGGACCGTGCCAATATCTACAAACGCATACTCAACGACGCCTCCGACGACCTCATGGAGGACCATCCCGCCGACGATATCTACAACTCCATCTGGACGCGCGAGCAAGTCAATCCCTACCGACTGCCCATCGACTCCCTACAAGACTCCATACTAATCGACTGCAGCGGTTGGGTACTTCCCGCCAAAGGACATATCACTTCTAAGTTCGGACCACGCAAATACCGCTACCACTACGGCACCGACATCAAAGTGCTCGTCGGCGACACCATCTACTGCAGTTGGGACGGACAAGTGCGTATCGTCAAATACGACCCAAAAGGCTACGGCAACTATGTCGTCGTACGCCACAGCAACGGTCTCGAGACCGTCTACGCACACCTCTCACGAGTCCTTGTCGAGGAAAATGAACACATCTCCGCACACGAGATAATCGGATTAGGCGGCAACACCGGTCGAAGCACCGGCTCACACCTGCATTATGAGGTACGCTATCTCGGCAACGCCATCAATCCCGAACTGCTGATCGACTTCTCCACAGGCACCCTGCGCGACAGTACCCACTTGATTACCAAACGCAATACCTTCTACCACCAGCAGCAAATAAAGGAGATGCAGCAGGCGAAGTACTATGTCGTACGCTCCGGCGATAACTTGTCGGTACTCGCACGACGCAATGGCACTACGGTCAAAGCCCTCTGCCACCTCAATGGCATCAAAGAGAACAGCATTCTCCGCATCGGCCAACGCATCCGCATCCGCTAATCCATCCGCTAACCCGCCCTCCATCCGTTCTATTAGCCCTATAGATTCTATTCGCCCTATAAGCCCTATAAGCCTTATTCGCCCTATAAGCCCTATTATTCACCCCCTCCCTTCAGGGAGGGGTAAGAGGTAGGCTCCTCTCTCCACCATACCATGATTGTGGAGACGACACGCCCTCGTGTCGTCCGAGCCGCCAGGCTCGTTTGATAATACGTTGTTGGGGACGCGGGCGCCCTCGCCCACGGAAAAGACACTGCGATTGTGGAGACGACACGCCCTCGTGTCGTCCGGGTCGTAAGACCCGTTTGACCATGCTGCGATTGTGGAAACGACACGCCCTCGTGTCGTCCGGGTCGTAAGACCCGTTTTGGTCTACCGCGCCTGTTGATTGTTAATTGTTAATTATCCCCCGTCACCTCCATCACATACACCCTATCCCCCCGATGCACCACTTCCTCCGTCTTCAGCGAGAAATACTCCCCCTTGTTCGCCACCGCCGCTGCCTGCAGGTCCACCCGTATCTCATTCGCCACGCACTCGTAAGCGCCCGTCGTCTCACCCGTGAACAGCAACTCATCACCCTGATGCACCGCCGATGCCTCCACCTGTATCTCTGCCACCGAGATGTTCTTAAAGAAATTCGTACAACGACCCACATACACTTTCCGCCGTGTCGCCTTACTACCATAGTTCTTCGTCCACTCACCCAATCGCTGACCCAGATAATACCCGTTCCAAAAACCACGGTTGAACACACGAGCCAAACGCTCATCCCACTGCGCTATCTTCTCGTCCGTGTAAGTCCCTGCATAATAACTCTCTATCGCCTCTTTGTAGCACTCCACCACCGTCTTCACATACTCAGGACCACGAGCACGACCCTCTATCTTAAACACCGACACACCAGCGTCCAACATCTTATTGATGAAGTGAATCGTCTTCAAGTCCTTCGGCGACATGATATACTTATTATCGATATCCAACTCAATATCCGACTCCTTGTCGCGCACCGTATAACCCCGCCGGCACACCTGCATACACGCACCCCTGTTCGCACTCGCATTCATGTTATGCAGACTCAAATAACACTTACCACTCACCGCCATACACAACGCCCCATGGCAGAACATCTCAATACGCACCAACCCACCATGCTTACCCCGTATCTGCTGCTCTATAATATCCTTGTGTATAGCCGCCACTTGCGTCATGTTCAACTCACGAGCCAACACCACCACATCCGCAAACTGTGCATAGAAGCGCAACGCCTCCGTGTTCGCTATATTCAACTGCGTCGAGAGATGAACCTCCACGCCCTGCGCATTGGCATATTGCATAACCGCTATATCCGAGGCGATGATAGCATCCACACCCGCATCCTTCGCATTATCCACTATCTCATGCATCAACTCCAAATCCTCCGGATACATCACCGTGTTAAGCGTCAAGTAAGTCTTTACACCCGCCTCCCTGCACGTCGCAACGATACGATGCATATCCTCCGTCGTGAAGTTAACCGACGAACGAGCACGCATATTCAAGTGTTCAATACCAAAATACACCGAGTCCGCACCAGCATGTATCGCCGCTGCAAGACTCTCCCAGCACCCTACCGGCGCCATTATCTCATAGTTCTTCATATCACTTAGGAGTTTGGGTATAGAGTAAAATACCTATAGCCAAAAAGATAAAATTAGGCAACCACACCGCCATGAACGGAGACATCACACCCGACACCGAGAACGTCGTCGACACCGTCGAGAAAAGGATATACAACGCACTCAGCGTCAATCCCACACCAAGGTTCTTACCCATTCCACCACGCACTTTCTTCGACGACAACGTCACACCCAGCAACGTCATGATAAACGCACCTATTGGCGACGCAAATCGCTTCCACCACTCCGTCTCAAACGCCTGCAAGTTACCCGCACCACGCTTCTTCTGCTTCTGCATATAGTCCCACAACTCCGGATTAGTCATCTGCTGAGCCTCCTCAGCCGTGATAAACAACTCCTCCGGCGTCACCGGAATGATAGTGTCCAGTCGCTCCCCCTTCGTGATAGTCTCCCGCAACCCCTCAAAGTCACGCTTCACATAACGCTCCAGATGCCAACTATACGCCGAGTCGTTATAGATACGCTCTGCCGTGATACGAGAAGTCAATGTCTTACCCTCAAAATGCTCCAACGATGACCTATAACCAGCACGAGTGCGTATCTGAAAAGTCTCGATATAGAGTATCGTACCAGGCTCTACCTCCATCTGGATATTACGAGCATTCTCCGACTTGAACTTCTGTATGTACTTGTCCTGAAAATCAAGCATCTTTTCCGATGCCGGCGGGATAACATAACCGCCCAACCAAAACGACAGAAAGAATAGTAGCGTCGCCGACACCATATACGGCACCATCAGCCTACGGAAACTGATACCCGATGCCAACATCGCTATAATCTCCGAGTTACCCGCCAACTTACTCGTAAAGAATATAACCGAGATAAAGATAAACAGCGGCGAGAACATGTTCATGTAATAGGGAATAAACGGCAAGTAATAGTCGAAGATAATCTCACGCAACGGCACCTGCTCGTCATAGAAGTTATCCATCTTCTCTGTCAAGTCAAACACAATAGCAATACTCAAGATAAGGACTATCGAGAAAAAGAATGTCCCCAAGAACTTGCGTATGATATACCAATCGATCTTCTTCATCGTGCGTTCGGCTTAGAGTCGTGTCGTAACACGATGCATCATCTCATCCTTCCATGGCTTGAAATCACCCTGCAAGATATGCTGACGGGCCTCGCCCACAAGCCACAAGTAAAAGGCTAAGTTATGTATCGAGAGTATCTGCTTACCCAACACCTCGTCCGAGTGAATGAGATGCCGCACATAAGCACGAGAATAAGCATGGTCCACATAAGATGTACCCTCCGGATCCAAGTCCGTGAAGTCGTCCTCCCATTTCTTATTGCGCATATTCATCACGCCATTGCGAGTGAATATCATACCATTACGCCCATTGCGAGTCGGCATCACGCAGTCAAACATATCCACGCCACGCTCTATCGCCTGCAATATGTTCCATGGTGTACCCACGCCCATCAGATAACGAGGCTTATGCTGCGGAAGGATGTCGTTCACTATCTCTATCATCTCATACATCTTCTCCTCTGGCTCACCCACAGCCAATCCACCAATAGCATAACCGTCCCTATCCAAGTCCGCCAACTGCTTGGCCGCATCCTTGCGCAAGTCCGGATAGACGCAACCCTGAACAATAGGAAACAAATGCTGCTGATAGCCATACAACGGCTCTGTCGAGTCAAAACGGTCGATACAACGATGCAACCAACGAATAGTACGCTCCATCGACTGCTTAGCATACGAGTAATCCGCCGTTCCTGGTGTACACTCGTCAAACGCCATCACGATATCTGCACCTATCTGACGCTCTATATCCATCACGCCCTCTGGCGAGAAGAACAGTTTGCGCCCATCGATATGGGACGAGAACATCACACCCTCCTCCGTCATCTTACGGATATCCGTCAACGAAAACACCTGAAAACCACCCGAGTCGGTCAGTATAGGCTTATCCCAACGTTCAAAACGATGCAGACCACCTACCTTCTGCAGTATATCCGTTCCAGGACGAAGGTATAAGTGATAAGTGTTACCTAAGATAATCTGCGCCTTGATATCTTCCACCAACTCACGGAAATGCACACCCTTCACATTCGCCACCGTCCCCACAGGCATGAAGATGGGCGTCAAGATATCACCATGATCAGTATGCACCACACCTGCACGAGCAGACGATTGTGTATCGGTATGCTGTAAGTCGAAGAAAGCACTCATTATCTTTGGCTTACAAGATGATTATTGGCATCTGGGAATACAATCTTGGGCTTGTTGTTCTTGGCCTCCTCTTCCGTCATTAGCGCATAAGCCATGATGATGACCACATCGCCTGGATGAACAAGATGAGCCGCAGCACCATTCATACAGATACAACCCGAACCACGCTCCCCTGGAATAACGTAGGTCTCCAAACGAGCACCATTAGTGTTGTCCACTACGGCCACTTTCTCGTTCGGCAGTATCCCCACTGCATCAATCAGGTCCTCGTCTATCGTGATGCTACCTATATACTCCAGATTGGCCTCCGTCACCTTTACTCGGTGTATCTTCGATTTTAGAATTGTAAGAAACATATCAAACTTGTAAGAAACTCATTTCATTTCGGGCTGCAAAGGTACGCATAATTTGTTCAATTACGAAATCCCCCACCTTATCCCATTGTAATTCGACAAATTGTAATTTGTCCAATTGTCTAATTTAATGTTTTAATGGGCCTTTAATGGGCTGCATAGAGTCTATTTGATAATATCTCCAAACCATGCTTGGAATATTTGAACCATATTTGGCAATATTTGTTCCCATAACATATTGATAATGCGTTGATAATATTTTTGCCCCCTGTTTTTTATATTTTTTTGACCACGTATTTTATGACCCATTCACGGAATTTTCCCTACCTTTGCAACATGAAACTAACGACATCATTCAGGCTCTTAATAACAGAGGTAAAGGACTTCATCCGTGAGGACTTCAACCTCTGGGCATACCTCTATGCCGCCGTCTATGTCGCCACGCTCGTTTTCTTTGCCTACGGCTTACATGGCTACGAACACTTCATCTCTCCCATCTATGCCGAAGGCACGGGCTGGTGGAAGTTCCCACTCATCTACAACGCCGTCTACTTCGGTGTCGCCATACCCAACCTACTCATACGCCGTGATTGGAAACGACTACGCAATCCCCACTTCTACCTCAAAGCCTTTTTCTTTGTCAGCCTCATGTCTGCCGCCATTGGCTATACGCAATATCGGGACTGGTTCAACGCCATCCACTTCGACTGCGCACTCGACCGACGCTTCCTACGCTATGCGTGGGTCTTCGTCGATGGCATCTTCCTTGTCGTACTGCCATTGACCATCTACAAGTACCTCTTCGACCGCAAGATCGATGGTATCTACGGACTATGCCGACGCACCGAGCACCTCGAGGTCTACCTCCTCGCACTGCTCTGTCTACTGCCCTTCGTCATCGCTGCATCCTTCCTACCCGACTTCCAAGCCTATTACCCACGCTTCAGACCCGACATCTACGAAGGCGCATTAGGATGGCCACTGTGGGCTATAACAACACTATTCGAGACCTGCTACGGACTCGACTTCATCACCACAGAGGTCTTCTTCCGTGGAGCAATGGTCATCGGCATGGCGGCTATACTCGGACCACGAAGCGTACTGCCTATGTGCATCTTCTACTGCACCGTACATTTTGGCAAACCCATGCTCGAGAGTTGCAGCGCCATCTTTGGCGGCTACCTCCTGGGCATACTCGCATACAAAACAAAACATATATGGGGCGGCGTCTGCGCACACTTAGGCATCGCCTTCATGATGGAGATAATGGGACTTATTCATCTATTCACACAACTATAAAAAATCCTAAAGGGATGTTCTAAAAATTGCTTTTGAGATGATTTGTGAAATTTTATATAGTAGATGGTTGGCTTGAACGAAGGAGCAATGCGAGCATTGTGACTGAGTGAA
>CAVJQD010000051.1:0-16150 GCA_963651555.1 uncultured Clostridium sp.
TAAAAATTGAACATTTTACTTCTTTGCTCGAGTAAACCATATTCAGTGTAAGACACTCTTAAGCCGCTTCCAGACTGCCTTTACGCACAATTTACCACACCCAAAATTCAACGAACTCAAACAGAATGTCTAGAAAGGCTAGAAAAACTAGAAAATCTAGCACTTCTAGAACAGCCCGCAGGGGCAATCTAGTCCTGCTAGAACATCTAACTTCTCAAGTCCTGCTGGAGTTCTTTTTATTTCTCTTGCACGCAGTGCAGAGATTTCTTTTTATTTCTCGCTCGCAACGCGAGCAGGAGATTAAAAAAGAACCATTTGCTCAACCCAGAAATCTTTCGTACCTTTGCAACTTGCATTGTGCGTACGCGCGAACAAACACAAGTGATACAACGCAACACACTACATATCAGTTCTATACACCCGAGACAGACCCTCCCTATCTGCCTCCTCTTGCTCGTGCTATCCCTTTTCCTACCCGCCAATGCACAAGAACCGATAAACACCGACACCATCAACATCCTCCAAGACACCATCACAACCCCTCAAGATACCCTTACCACCCCCATCGAAACAAAGAAACAGTCCCCCATCGAATCCGTCATCAACTACCAAGCGTCCGACTCCATCGTATTACTCGCCAACGGTACGGCCTTCCTACACGGCGCAAGCGATGTCAAATATCAGTCTATGGAACTCACTTCCAACTACATACGAGTCCGGATGGACAGTTCACTCATCTTCGCTCGTGGTGTACTCGATACCACCTCCGGCGATTGGAACGGACTCCCCATCTTCAAAGACGGCAAAGACCAGTTCGAAGCAAAAGAGATGACCTACAACCTCAAGACCCGCAAAGGCTTCATCCGGCAAGTCGTCACCGAGCAAGGCGAAGGATATGTCATTGCCGGTGAGACCAAGAAAGTGTCCGACGACGAACTCATGATGGCACACGCCAAATACACCACCTGCGACGACCACGAGCACCCACACTTCTACCTCGCACTCTCCAAGGCAAAAGCCAAACCAGGCGATTATATAGCCACCGGACCCGCCTACCTCGTCGTCGGAGATGTACCACTACCCATTGCCATTCCCTTTGGCTTCTTCCCGTTCACCAACACCTACTCCTCCGGACTCATCATGCCAAGTTTCGGCGATGACTACACACGAGGACTCTACCTCCGAGGCATCGGATACTATTTCGCCATCAACGACTACATGGACTTCCAAGTCACCGGCGACATCTACACCAAAGGCACATGGGCTGTCACTGCACAATCCAAATACATCAAACGCTACAAGTTCAGCGGCAACCTGACCTTTAGTTACCGTAACGATGTCACTGGCGAGAAAGGCATGCCCGACTACACCAAGGCAACCAACATGTCTATCAAATGGACCCACACGCAGGACTCCAAAGCCAACCCATATAGCAACTTCTCTGCCAGCGTCAACTTCTCCACATCCGGTTACAATAGAAGCAACATCAATAGTTACTACAACGCCGCTGCTAACTCAGAGAACACCAAGTCGTCCTCTATCAGTTATACACAACGATTCCCTAACTCCCCTTGGAGCCTATCCATGAGTGCCTTAGTAAGCCAACGAACCAAAGACTCTACCCTCAGCCTTACCCTGCCCGATATCTCTATCAACATGAGCACCGTCTATCCATTTAAGCGGAAGAACCCAGTCGGCAAAGAGAAATGGTACGAGAAGATATCCATACGCTACTCGGCTTCTATCAAGAATAGTATCGACTGCAAAGAGAAAGATTTCCTCCACTCTAACTTCGTTAGGGATTGGAAAAACGGTGTCAAACACAGCATACCCGTATCCGCTTCCTTTGTCGCATTCAAATACTTGACCATCAGCCCCTCTATCAACTACAACGAACGATGGTACTTTCAGCGAACCGACCAGTCATGGGACGAGGAACAGAACCGTGTACAACGAGATACCACCAACGGCTTCTACCGTGTATGGGACCTCAGCACCTCTCTCAGTCTGTCTACCAAACTCTATGGCTTCTACACGCCTATACGTAAACTATTTGGAGATAAGATCGACCGAGTGCGACATGTCTTCACACCAACCCTCAGTTTTACCTATAGCCCCGACTGTGAGAACATCCGTGCTAAACTGAACCACAACTACTACGGCTCTTACCAAAAGCCCGTCGTCGACCGCAACTCCGGTGACACCATCATGGAGACAGTCAACTACTCCCGATATCAGAACGCCCTCTATGGCACACCAAGCCAAGGCGCTTCCGGTAGCCTCGGGTGGTCGTTAGGCAACAACATCGAGATGAAAGTGCGAAACGATAAAGATACTACCGGCAAAGAACCCTACAAGGTAATATCCCTCATCGATAACCTCTCCCTCTCGGGTAGTTATAACTTCCTTGCCGACTCCCTTAAACTGAGCAACTTCCACCTGCAACTACGCATCAAACTACCTCTTAACTACACCCTCAACCTATCAGGCGACTTCGATCCGTATATGTACGGACTTACCCCCTCAGGCACTCCCGTACGAATAAACAAGTTCTATTGGAGCAATGGTCGTTTCCCACACTTCAAAGGAACAAGCACATCCTTCAGTTATACGTTCAATAACGATACCTTCCGAAAGTGGTTCGGAAAGAAGACCAAAGGCGATGAGCAAGACCCCAATAACCCTGATCAAACTGCCAACAATACCGACCCCAATCAAGACAAGAAAAAGAATAAGAACAAGCAAACCGATGAAGTCGAAGATGGGTATATCAAAGCCGACATTCCTTGGAGCCTAACCATCAACTATACAGTCCGATACGGAGAGAGTTCCACCTTCGACTACGACAAGATGTACTACAAGATGCAATGGACCCACAACCTATCTTTCCAAGGCTCTATCGGCTTCGGCAAAGGTTGGAAAGTGTCTGCCACTACCTCCTTCGACTTTAAGGCAAAGAAGTTCTCATACACCAACTTCAATGTCACAAGAGACCTGCACTGCTGGTCTATGACTGCCAGCTTCGTTCCCTTTGGACCATACAAGAGTTATACCTTCCACATCGGAGTCAATGCAAGCATGCTTGCCGACCTCAAATACGATAAGTCCTCGGCTGAAAGCACAAACCAACGAGTCAACTGGTGGTAATAATAGATAATCACAATAATAACGAATATGATAGAAAATCAGAAAGTGGTCACCTTGACCTACGACCTCTACATCGAGGGAGAAAAAGAAGGAACAGAAGTACTCTTCGAACATGCAGGAGAGGACAAACCATTAACCTATTGTCACGGAGAGAACATGATGCTCCCTAAGTTCGAACAAGCGCTACTCGGGAAAGAAGTAGGCGACAGTTTCGACTTCTGTATTCATCATGCCGATGCCTATGGAGAATACGACGAACAAGGAGTCATGTCCCTCGACCGCAGTATGTTCGAGGTAGACGGCAAGTTCGACGACAAACGAGTATATGTAGGCAACATCATTCCTATGCTCACCGTCGACGGACAGAAAATCTTTGCACAAGTAATCGAGATTAACAACGACAAGGTCACTATCGACCTCAATCACCCTCTCGCAGGAGAGGACCTGCACTTCGTGGGCAAGATCATTGAGATACGAGATGCCTCCGAAGCCGAACTCAAAGCCATCCGAGACAAGAAGAACCACCACTGCGGTGGCTGTCATGGTAACTGCGGAGAAGGTTGTGGAGAAGGTGGTTGCGGAGAAGGCAACTGCGGCAACAACTGCGGCGAAGGCAACTGCAATGAAGGCGGTTGCGGTAACTGCGGCAACTGCAATGCCTAACGAAACAAGAGAAAGAACGCATCATATCCTGTAAGAGGAAAGATGTTAATTATTAATTATTAATTGTTAATTTATATGGCGAATATCTTGGCTATAGTGGGTCGTCCCAATGTAGGGAAATCGACCTTATTCAATCGCTTGACGCGTACCCGTCGGGCGATAGTAAATGAACAAGCCGGCACCACTCGTGACCGTCAATACGGCAAGAGCGAATGGAACGGCAAAGAATTTTCCGTCATCGATACAGGCGGATGGGTAGTTAACTCCGATGATATCTTCGAAGGGGAGATACAGCGACAGGTCAACCTCGCTATCTCAGAAGCCGATGTAGTCCTCTTCGTAGTAGATGTCAACCAAGGAGTAACCGACTTCGATATGGAAGTGGCACACCTCCTTCGGCAGTCCGGTAAACCGGTTGTACTCACCGCTAACAAAGTCGACACCTTCGACATGCAGTATGCTGCCTCCGAGTTCTATAAACTTGGACTTGGCGAGCCCTTCATCCTTTCTGCTATCAACGGATTAGGTACAGGCGAACTCCTCGATGAGATAGTATCACGCTTCAATCCCGATGCTACCGAAGAACCCGACGAACACCTGCCTCGTTTTGCTATTGTAGGACGGCCCAATGCAGGCAAGTCCTCTCTTGTCAATGCACTCATGGGAGAAGACCGTACTATCGTAACCGACATTCCTGGTACTACGCGTGACTCTATCTACACTCGGTACAATAAGTTCGGCAAAGAGTTCTATCTTGTCGACACCGCCGGTATCCGCAAGAAAGCCAAAGTCAATGAGGACCTCGAGTACTATTCTGTTGTACGTAGTATCCGTGCTATCGAGAACTCCGATGTCTGCATTCTTATGGTCGATGCTACTCGAGGAGTCGAAGGACAGGACCTCAACATCTTCTCTATCATACAGAAGAACAAGAAAGGACTCGTCGTTTGTATCAATAAGTGGGACCTTGTAGAGAGCAAAACCAATGCCGACATCAAACACTTTGAAGCCTCTATCCGTGAGCGACTGGCTCCGTTTACCGACTTCCCTATCATCTTTGCCTCAGCGCTAACCAAACAACGTATCTACAAAGTGATAGAGACCGCCGTCGCTGTCTATGAGAACAAACAACGCAAGATACCTACTGCGAAACTCAACGAGAACTTCTTGCCATTGATAGAGAACTATCCACCACCAGCAACCAAAGGTAAGTATATTAAGATAAAGTATGTCACACAACTGCCTAACACGCAGATTCCTACTTTCGTCTTCTTTGCCAACCTCCCGCAGTATGTCAAAGAGCCATACCGCCGCTTCTTAGAGAACAAACTGCGTGAATGGTGGTCCTTCACCGGCACTCCAGTCAACATCTTCATCCGCCCAAAATAAACAAAGAATGAAGAAATAGATTGGATAAACGATAAAATAGAGAATCGATAAAATAGAGAATCGATAAAATAGAGAATCGATAAAATAGAGAATCGATAACAAAACAGAAAAAGAGAGCCATTGCTGGGGCAATGACTCTCTTTTACATTAACAATCAACTACGCAACATGAAATCACCAACGTGCAACCACTAACATGAAATCACTAACATGAAATCACTAACGTGCAACCATAAACTCCTAAACCAAATAAACCATCTCAACTTCTCCTAAACTCCTAAACTCCTAAACTTCTAAACCAATAAACTCATAACCCCAAAACTACACTGTATCCATAAAACTCCTCTGCACTTTGTTGAATATCATGATACCCAACATCAGCAACACGACCATAAACGCAAAACTATAACCCAATGCACCCCACGAGAACTGACCTACGCCCAACATACCATACTTGAACGCCTCAATCAAACTCGTCAACGGATTAAGCGACATCACAAAGCGCAACTTCTCATTCGTTATAGTCGATAAAGGATAGATAACAGGCGTCGCATACATCCATAGACTCACAAAGAACGACAGCAACAACTGCAAGTCCCTATACTTAGTCGTCAACGAAGAGAACAAGATACCAAAGCCCAACGCCAGTCCGGCCTCAATCAGCACCAACACCGGTATCAATAACGCATACCAGTTAGTGTGTATCGTCACAGACGTGAAGATCTGATAATAAGCATATACTGCCAAAAACAAGAAGAACTGAATGAGGAAACGTACCAAGTTACTCGTCACATCCGAGATAGGCACTATCAATCTTGGAAAATAGACCTTACCAAAGATACCCGCATTCGTCACAAAGGTATTACTCGTCTTAGTCAAACAATCCGAGAAATACTGCCAAAAGCAAATACCTGCTAAATAAAACAAAGGTTGAGGCAGACCGTCCGTCGATATCTTGGCTATACCACCAAACACAACCATATACATGACAGTCGTCATCAGTGGCTGTATCAGATACCACAACGGACCTAACACCGTCTGCTTATACTGGGTTATTATATTACGCTTGACAAATAACGCACACAAATCACGATATTGCCACAACTCCCTAAAGTTAATATCAAAGAGACCACTCTTCGGCTTTATTACTGTTGTCCATTTTTCCATAGCAGCCGCAAAGGTAGAGAAAAAACTTTTTTCCGGCAATACTATTGATAAAATCCAATTACTTTTTGTATCTTTGCAGCGGTATATGAGTTCACAGACTATTGGGCTTCTTTCAGTCCATCTCTGCGAACGCTTGAGTACTATAAACATTTAGTAAACATCCTATTATGATGGAAGAAAACACTATGGTTCCTGAAGAACCAAAAACAACAACACCTATAGAGCAAGATGCTGCTAATCAAGAAAATGAAAGTCCTAAACATCAGGAAAGCCTCAGCCGTGAAGAGTTGGTGGAACAACTCAAAGCACTGCTTGAGCAACCTGCCGACGACATACGAGAGAAGGTAGAACAAATCAAGATAAACTTCTACCGGCAGAAACCCGAGATAGCCGAAGCCGCTAAAGAATTAGCCGACTCCGCAGAGGAAACGATTGCTCCTGTCGTCGATGAAGTAGAGAAATCCTTCCGACAACTGCTCTCTGTCTACAAGCAGAAGAAAGCCGAAGCCGTTGCACGCCGTGAAGCCGAACTGCAACAGAACAAACTGCGCAAAGAGAACATCATCGCACAGATGAAGACCCTCTCCGAAAGCGAGACTGCCGATGTCAGCGGTAGCATCAAGCAAGTGCGTGAACTGCAACAAGAGTGGAAGTCCATCGGTCCTGTTCCGCCACAAGACGCTACGGCTATCAACAAGGAATACAACCTCTACCAAGAACGATTCTACGACCTTGTCAAGATAAACAACGAACTGCGCGAGTACGACTTCAAGAAGAACCTCGATGCTAAGACGACTCTTTGCCAACAAGCAGAAGCACTACTCGAACGACCTGACATCGTCGAAGCCTTCCGTCAACTGCAACTCCTCCACGAGCAATGGGTCAACATCGGACCTGTCGCACGCGAAGAAAGAGAAGCGCTATGGAATCGTTTCAAAGAAGCATCTACCGTCATCAATAAGAAACACCAAGAGTACTTTGAGAAGTTGCACCAACAAGAGGAAGAGAACCTGCAAAAGAAACAGGCTATCCTTGATGCCCTACACGCCATCGACTTCTCTAAGTTCACCTCCGGAAAGATGTGGGAAGAAGCCAACGAGAAGATACTCGCCCTGCAAAACGAGTGGCGCGCCATCGGCTACGCTCCTAAGAAAGTAAACCAGAAGATTTACGATGAGTATCGTGCCCTATGCAGCGCTTTCTTCACCGCCAAGACTGCCTTCTATAAAGGCATTCACGACACCCTCAATACCAACCTCAAGAAGAAACAAGAACTCCTCGCAAAGGCAGAGGAACTCAAAGAGAGCAAAGAGTGGAAAGAAGCAACTGCCACCTTCGTTCAACTGCAGAAAGAGTGGAAGACAATCGGACCTGTAGCACGCAAGTACTCCGACGATATATGGAAACGCTTCTCTGCCGCTTGTGACTATTTCTTTGAACAAAAGAAAGCCGAGGAGAAAGGACAACACTCCGAAGAGAAAGAGAACCTGCAGAAGAAGCAAGCCATCCTCGCCGAGATTGAGGCTCTCGCCGCTAACGAAGTGGAGAATGCGGCCGACAAACTAAAAGAACTCATCGCACAATATAGTGCCGTCGGACATGTGCCATTCCGTGATAAGAATAAAGTGTACGACCGCTTCCGCTCGGCATGTGATAAGGTGTTCGACAAACTAAACATCGACCAACGAAACCGTCACTTCGATGAGTTCAACAAAGACATCGAAGAGAAAGACGACAACGCCCTTCTGTCCGAACGCCGCCGGTTAGTGCGTCAATACGATGCCCTCAAGCAAGAGATACAAACGGCGGAGAACAACATTCTCTTCTTCACAGCCCAATCCAAGAAGTCCAACAGCCTCCTCGATGACATGCAGAAGAAGATAGAGAAGCAACGCCAACAACTTACCGACCTCGAAAAGAAAATCAACCTCATTGATTCACGCTTACAATAATGGCTCTTATTGAATATAAAGATGTCGAGATTCACCAACAGGAACAGATAGTCCTGCGCAATGTCAATCTCACTATCGACAAAGGAGAATATGTCTACTTGCTCGGACGAGTCGGATGCGGTAAGTCAACGCTCATGAAGACTTTCTATGCCGAACTGCCTATCGCAGCCGGCGAAGCACACTTTCTTGACTATGACCTTACGCACCTACCCAAGAAGCAAGTACCTTACCTGCGCCGACGCATAGGTATCGTATTCCAAGACTTCCAACTCCTTACCGACCGCTCAGTCGAAGACAACCTTCTCTTTGTCCTGCGCGCAACAGGTTGGAAAGATAAGAAAGTGATGCAAGACCATATCGAAGAGATACTCCAACAAGTAGGCATGGCGGACAAACGATATAAGATGCCACACCAACTATCCGGCGGAGAACAACAACGAGTAGTCATCGCACGAGCCCTACTCAACTCACCCGAAGTCATACTCGCCGATGAACCAACCGGTAACCTCGACCCCGAGACAGGTAAAGAGATAATGGAACTGCTCTATAGCATCCGCACATCGGGCACCTCTGTCATCATGTCTACCCACAACCCTCGCTGGGTAAGCCAATATCCAGCCCGAGAACTACACTTCGCGGATGGACTAATAACCGAATAAGAATATCCCCAATAAAACAATACACACTATGAAGAAACTGATAATACTCTTCCTTGCCGCTACCACCCTTTGTGTATCCTGCAAGAAAAACGGCCTGAAACAGCAGTACCAATCGCTCTATGAAAACGCAGATGCTGCGTTCAATAACACCGACTCCGAAGCCCAACAAGACTCTATCCTTACCGCCTTCAAGCAAGATGCACTTGCTCTCCTGCAGCAACACCTCGGCGAAGAGTATAGCGACTCTGTCTTTCTCGACCTATACGCCTTCCTCGACGCCAACGAGTTAGATACACTCTTCAAAGCAATGCCCAAGAAGATGCGTGCCAACGAAGATATAGCTCGGTACTACAAGAACTTCCTCTTGCAAAAAGCCACTTCCAAAGGATGCACCTACACCGACATTCAAGCGCTCGACCTGCAAGAACAACCCGTTGCTTTGAGTAGTCTTGTCGGCAAGACCGAGTATGTACTTGTCGACTTTTGGGCTTCGTGGTGCGGACCATGTCGTAGGCTACTCCCAATCCTCAAAGAGATATACAACGCCCAACCCGAAGGCAAACTTGCTATCTTAGGTGTCAGTGTCGACCGTGACCTCAATAGTTGGAAACAAGCACTCAACGAGGAACAATTGCCTTGGATACAGACCCACGAGACCGATAGTGAACCATACAATGCCTCCGACGCCTATGGCGTAGTGTATATCCCTACCACTATCCTCATCGACGCACAAGGCACTATCATCGCACGTAACCCCACCGAGGACGAACTGAAAGTCCTACTTCAATAATACCCATACATAACCACTATACCTATGGAACTGACACTCGACCTACTCAAAGGCATCCTCTTTGCCAACAACAACTTCTCGCTCACAGATGAGCAGATGAAGCGTGTCGACGACTCCTTCGCCTTCCTTTCCGATTTTGCTGCCGACAAAGTGATATACGGCATCAACACCGGCTTTGGACCTATGGCACAATGGCGTGTCCCAGACCAATACCTTACTGACCTGCAATACAATATCATTCGCAGCCATAGCACCGGTGCGGGCAATCCCCTACCCGATGTCTATGTCCGCGCCGCTATGATTGCACGAGTAGGCAGTTTCATACAAGGCAAATCAGGCATTCACCGCGAAGTAGTCGAACTGCTTGTGCAGATGATCAATAAGAACATCATCCCCCTCATACCCGAACACGGTAGCGTAGGCGCAAGCGGCGACTTAGTACAACTCGCACATATCGCCCTCTGCCTCATTGGCGAAGGTGTCGTACATTACAACGGTCAATGGATTCCCACCAAAGAAGCCTTCCGCATAGAGAAACTCAAGCCTATCTCTATCCATATCCGAGAAGGACTTAGCGTAACCAACGGCACATCCGTCATGACCGGCATCGCCTCCGTCAACCAACTATATGCCGAGAACCTACTCTACCTATCCATCTTAGCAGGCGTATGGATCAATGAGATAGCCGAGTCCTACGACGACATGCTCTCTATCCCACTCAATGAGTGCCGACGACATAGCGGACAGATGTACATCGCTGCCGAGATGCGACGCATCGTAAGTGGAAGTCAATGTCTGCGGAACCGGGAACATGCACTATATGATAGCGGACACAGCGAAGTGGAGTACTTCTCCAATGCCCATAAGGTACAAGCCTACTACTCTCTACGCTGCCTACCACAGATACTCGGTCCCGTCTATGAGACCCTGCAGAATGCCAAACGCATCATCGAAGAGGAACTGAATTGTGCAAGCGACAACCCAATAGTCGACCCCGTCACACAAAATGTCTACCACGGAGGCAACTTCCACGGCGACTATATCTCTCTCGAAGAGGACAAAGTCAAAATTGTTGTCACACGCATGGCTATGCTGGCAGAAAGGCAACTCAACTACCTATTCCACGATCGTATAAACAATATCCTACCCCCATTCCTCAACAAAGCCACCCTCGGACTCAACTACGGTATGCAGGCATGCCAGTTCACCGCCACCAGCACCACCGCCGAGTGCCAGACGCTCTCTATGCCGAACTATGTTCACAGCATCCCAAATAATAACGACAACCAAGACATCGTCAGCATGGGTACCAACAGTGCCGAACTCTGCAAGAAAGTCATCGACAATGCCTATCAAGTGATGAGCATTCTCTTCATCGCACTCGCACAAGCATCCGACTGCCTCAATAATGTGCAACGGCTATCGCCTGCTACCCGCAAGACCTACGAAGAGATACGACTACTCACGCCTACCATTGTCGACGATACACCATTCTACGAGGACATCGCACGAGTAGGAAACCGCCTACGACAACTGGCTTAATAATGTAGAAACCAAGAATGGAATATAACGATATAATGCAGCAAGTCTGCCGTGTACTCACCGATGACTTCGAGATCGACCCTGCGCTCCTTCAGCCTCAAGCACTCCTGCAGAAAGAGATAGGCATCGATAGCCTCGACTTTGTCGACCTCATCGTATCTATACACGACAACTTTGGTTTCAAACCCACACAAGACGAACTGAAAGGTATAAAGACACTCAGCGACCTTTGCCACTTCATCGCTGCACATAATGGCTGAAAACAAGAGCACAACACAACAACCAACCCAACAACCTTGGTCCGGCAAGACAGATGGCACCAAAGGTATGCAACAGGCATTGATAGTCATCTTCCGATACGTCGATGTCCGTTTCTTCTATCCTATCCTCGCCATTGTCATATTGTTCTACATGCTTCTGCGCCATTCAGGCTACCGAGCACAATACTATCTCTTTCACCAACGCTTACACCAACGCCCCCTACACGCCTTCTGTAACGTATACCGCAACCACTTTCAGTTCGGGCAAGTCGTACTCGACCGCTTTGCTGCCTATGCCGGACGACACTATAACCTCATACTCGACGGCAACGAACTGTTCCAACAATACACCGCACAGCAACAAGGTGTCATCATGCTTTTCTCCCATGTCGGTAACTTCGAGATGGCGGGATACGCCCTACAGTCACCCAAACCCATGCATATCCTTGCATACAGCGGCGACACCGAGACAGTCATGCAGAACCGTGCCAAGATGTTCTGCCCTAACCACATCAACATCATCCCTATTGCATCCGACCTTTCACATATCTATCTCATCAACAATGCCCTACAGCAAGGCGAGATAGTCTGCATGGCAGGAGACCGCCGAATGCCTAATCAGCGCTCCATAGCGTGCTCCATCCTCGGAGAAACGGCTTCCCTACCCGAAGGACCATTCCGTATTGCCGCCTCAGAGCAACTGCCGACCATCGCCGCCTTCGCTATGAAAGAGCGTTGGAACACCTACCATGTCTATTTCCTACCGATACATATCAACACCTCGCTCTCTCGCAACGAACTCGAACAAGATATACTAACACAATATGCCCACCACATCGAAACCATGGTACAACGCTACCCACTGCAGTGGTACCACTACTTCGACTTCTGGGCTAATAAATAGAACACACCCATCAACATGATTACATCTGCTACCTTTGTCATCTCCAGCCCCGATGTGGCACAATGCCCTGCAACGACGCTCCCCGAGTATGCCTTCATCGGACGAAGCAATGTGGGCAAGTCCTCCCTCATCAACTGTCTTTGTCACCAAAAAGACTTAGCCAAGACGTCTTCCAAACCAGGCAAGACACTCCTCATCAACCACTTCCTTATCAACCAGCAATGGCACCTCGTCGACCTTCCTGGCTATGGTTATGCACAAGCCGGTAAGAAACAACGAGAGAACCTACGCCGCATGATAGAGCGTTATTGCCTCCTTCGCACGCAACTCATATCCCTCTTTGTCTTAGTCGATGCACGCCACGAACCACAAGCCATTGACACCGAGTTCATGCAGTGGCTCGGCGAGAACGAGATACCTTTCGCTATCGTCTTCACCAAAGCCGACAAACTGTCCAAGACCCAACTAACACAGAACATCGAACATTACAAGCAGCAACTCCTCCTCACGTGGGAAGAACTGCCACCCTATTTTGTCACGTCCTCCGAGAAAAACATCGGCGCAGACGAACTACTCCAATACATCGAAGACATCAACCTCTCACTCAAATGAAGGCAATCACCAAGATAATAATACCCGTCCTCTGTGCGCTCTGCCTTGCAGCATGTTCAACCAAGCCCCAAAAGCAGACAGCCGCCAACGGCAACCAATACGCACAAGGCTTCGAGTTAATCGAACACAACCAATACAACGAAGCCATAATCTATAATCCATGGCAAAACTCCCTTGTCATGCAGCGTTTCTACCTACTCACTGACACCACCGTCACCACCCCCTCCGATGGTATACGCCTTCGCATACCCATCACCACCGCCGCCACCACCTCCTGCACACAGATAGGCTTCCTCTCGGCGCTCAATAGTCTTACCACCCTCCGAGGAATAGCCAGCCCACAACTAGTCTACACCGCCCTACCCGACACCAATTGGATAGACCTCGGCGATGCCATGCAACCCAATATCGAACGCATCGTACTCGCAAACCCCGAGGTCATCTTCCTCACTGCCTACCAAGACCAAGACAAACTGCAAGCGTCTGTCGCAAACCACTGTATCACACCTATCTACATCAACGAATGGACCGAACAGCATCCCCTTGCAAGAGCAGAATGGATACGATTCTTTGGCTTACTCTTAGGCAAAGAAGCACAAGCCGATAGCATATTCACTGCCGTATGCGAAGCATACAATAGCCAATCCCAACACGCCCAGCAAGAACTATCGAACGGGGCTACTATCCTCTCTGGCAGTAACTTCCGTGGCACTTGGTACCTCCCTGCCGCAAACACCTACATGGGCACTCTCTTTGCCGACGCCGGATCCGACTATTACTACAAAGACAACCCAGACACCAAGAGCCTACCCCTCTCCGAAGAAGAGGTATTACTCCACTTCCAAGATGCGCAAGTATGGGTAGGAAGCAACGCACGCTCACTCAATGAATTAGCACAAATCGACCATAAGCACACGCTCTTTCGTGCCTACCAAGACCATCAAGTATACAACTTCTACAAACGCACCACGCCCACCGGAGGCAACGACTTCTGGGAGAGCGGCGTCGTACACCCCGAACGAATACTGAACGACTTGATTATAATATGCCATCCGGACGCATACAACAACCAAGGCTCTAATAATCAACTCTTTTATAGTGAACAACTGCAATGAGACTACTCTTCATCAACGACGCTAACACCACCGACATCCGCACTCAGTATGCCGCTTTCCTTGCGCAAGCACTCGGCAAAGAGATGCTGACCATCAGCGAACTAAACGAGGACTACGACGAATACATCGCAGCAAACGACATAGACATCCTCTGTATCGCTTGCAACACCAACCGACGCACCCTGCAACACTACCTCGATGCCTGCCGCACCATACGCATACCCTACCTCTTTCTAACTGATATACAGCACCCAATGCTATTCATACACCACATACTCATGCCCGTATCCATGCTCGAAGAAGAGGTCTACAAAGGACAGATATGCGCCCACCTCGCGCGTGTCACGGGCGCAAACACTACCCTCTTACAAGCCAAAGACTACGGATCAAAAGCATTGAAAAACACAGAGAAAATACAGACACTGCTCGATAAGTTCCAACTCTCCCACGAAGCACTCCTCGCTCGAACCGACTCCTTCCACGTCACTGCCGAGAGTTGCGACCGACAGCGCGAACTACATGCCGACATCCTTATCCTTACCGCCTCACGGGAATATGGGCTCGATGATATATTCTTCGGCCCACCAGAACGCAAAGTCCTGCAACACAGCCAAGTACCCGTCATGTTAGTCAACCCAAGAGGTGACCTTTTCTCCCTCTGCGACTAACTACTTCCTACCTATACCTCGCTGATTTAATATCGCCTGATAAGCCTTCGCATAACGAGCATGCTCCGAATAACTGCTCGAGAAATGGTGTGTCCCATCAAAGGCTGTACTGGCACACATATACAAGTAATCATGCTTCTGAGCGTGCAGCACGGCATCCATCGTCCCTGCACGAGGCAAACGAATAGGACCAGGTGGCAAACCCTTATACTTGTATGTGTTATACGGAGAGTCATACTGCAGGTGCTCATATAGTATCCTGCGCAAACCAAAATCCTGCAGAGCAAACTTCACCGTCGGACACGCCTGCAACGGCATGCCCAAACGAAGCCTATTCAAGTACAGACCCGCTATAATCGGATAGTCACTCTTAGCGTTGGTCTCCTCCTCCACAATCGACGCAATGATGCACACCTCCACCGGCGTCAAGCCAATAGCCTCAGCCTCTTTCCGACGCTCCGCCGTCCAATAATGCTCATACTCTCGATGCATCCGCTCAAACAACTGCTCAGCCGATATTGTCCAAAACACCTCATAAGTGTTCGGAATAAATAGACTCACCGCTGTCTCCTTGGTCAATCCATAACGACTCATGAAACTGTCGTCCTCCAACCGCTCTATCACACTCAATGAGTCAAGCAACAACTGCTCCGACAAACGATGAGCCAACTGCTCTCGCGTCCGTATATTATTAAAAGACAATTCGATAGGAGTCTGCTCCCCACCCCTAAGACGCCTGAGGAATGCATAGTCGCCTTCCGACCTCGGAAGCAAATAACAACCTGCCTTCGGACGCTGAAAATGCATCAATCGAGCATGCAATCGCATACTCCAAACCGATGCCACACGATAGTCCCTCTGCACCACCTGCAGCACACTGTCCAACGACGCACCAGGATACACATACAATCTGTGCGCCTGCCCGTCAACACTCTCTATATTACTGACTTTCAATCGGTAATACTGCTGCCCTGCAAAACCTACCAACGCCAATACCACCACCGACAACGCAGCCAATATCCACCTACCAACCTTCTTATTCATAGCCATCTTCTATACTATTTCTTCGATAATTCTACGATAACTCATCGATAATTCAATGATAACTCATCAATAATTCAACAATATCTCAAATCGACCTGCAAAGATAATACAAATATCCCAATCCCACCAACACCCCACCCCCTCCAAATCCTATTCAATACCATTCCGAATGCCCTCCCCCCCCCTCTTCAATACTATTCCGAATGCCCTCCAAATCCCCTCCAAATCCCCTCCAAGTC
>CAVJQD010000052.1:0-15465 GCA_963651555.1 uncultured Clostridium sp.
CAGCTTACCTTATGCTACTTTCTCCCTACTCTCAAGCCGCTTCCAGACTGCCTCTAAGCCACTTTTGACCTGCCCAACACGATTCCCTACCTAAAACACACCGAAAAAGCACCTAAAACACACCGAAAAAATAATCTAACTAGACCAAATAGATGAAAAAAAACAAACAAAACTTCTCCGACATCAAAAACAAACCAACAAAGTCAAACAAGCCCCTCCGACACCCCTTTCCTTTATTTCCTTCATTTCTCGCGAGCGCAGCGAGCTGGAGTCTTTTTATTTCTCTTGCACGCTGTGCTAAGGAGACAACACAGCACAAAGACCCACCAAACAGTCAATTTGTACATTTTTCCACACATTGCACCAAATAATCCACCACGAACCACCAATTTAAATATACCTTTGCACCGAGAAAATTTTGCAATAAATAACAGGTATAAAAGCATTGTTTAATTCACAAATATCATGAACAAACAGATATTTTACGCATTGTGTATCAGCGGCTTATTGGCACTCTCCAACGCTACTTCCGCCTCAGCACAAACAACTGAAGGGCAATCAACAGAAGGCAAAGACTTCTGGGTCACTTTCTTGCAAGCCGACCAAGACCCTAACAACCCACTGACGCTCTCATTGTCCATCTCGTCACGACAAGACTGCCAAGTCACTATCTCCAACCCATACACTTCCTACAGCCAGACTGTCGACGTCACGGCTGGAGGACTACAACTAGTTGAGATATACAAAGACGGCAATGTGCTCGCAAGCAATGCACGCGCTGCCATGACCGCCACCGGCAAGATATGCTATGCCGTCAACTCCGAACAAGTGGATACTTGTGCACTACACGTCACCGCCACGGCAGATATATCGCTCTTTGCAACCAACTACAAGAAAGCAACCTTCGATGCTACCAATGTCATACCGACAGCCTCACTGCTCGATAGTTACATGGTGCAGACCTTTACCCCATCCGACCACGCTGGAGCTTCTTCAACGCAAGGTTCACACTTCGCCATCATCGCTACGGAAGACGATACCGAAGTAGAATACTGCCCTACCGTTTATGTTACTGGATACAATGCATACAAAGATGTTTTGAATAGTTGGGGGCAAGATAGTGCTAACCACGCCTTCCCACAATATGCAAACTACCAATTAGGCGACACACTCGTAACACCGAAACTCAAGAAAGGACAAGTTTACTATGTATGGACAGGCAAAGCCGATAACGATGCAGGAGACCTTTCGGGTACTTATGTCAAGGCACGCAATGGAAAAAAGATAGCCGTATTCCAAGGATGCCCGCACACATGTATCCCCTATCAAAAGAAACAACGTGACCATATCTTCTCACAAGCCATGCCTACCCAATATTGGGGAAGTACCTTCGCTATCACTGCCTCGAAAAACCGTAAACGAGACATCATACGCGTCATGGCGCTCAACGATGGCACCGAAGTACGCATCAACGATAGTATCGTCCACACCTTCGACTTCAGCGTAGATACAAAGCACTACTGGCAGTTCGAGATAGGCGAGAACTACAGTTCTCTTGCCGCCCCTCTCGTACTCGGTCAGAGTTGTATGCTTACTACCTCCTGCCCTTGCGCTGTCCACCTCTTTATGGTATCGCAACAATACGATGGCGATAGTAAAAACAACGGTGACCCCGCTATGCTCTGGATCAACCCAATCGAACAGCAGATCGACCAAGTAACCTTTGCTACCTATCAAAGTAGCAACGGTAATACATCACACTATACCAACATCATCACCGACAAACCGGCACTCATGACGCTCGATGGCGCATCTATTGAGAGTGACTTCCAATTGGTATCAGGTTCCACTAACTATTATTATGCACAGAAGAGCCTTGGTGACTCTGCAGTTACACACACACTCAAGAGCAATGGTAGTAACTTCATAGCCCATGTCTATGGCTTCACAAAGAACGAGTCTTACGGATACTCTGCCGGTGGCGCTACTAAGCCTCTTTCGTCAAGCATCACTATCAACGGACAGATATTCTCTGCCGATACCGACAACTCCCTTTGCGGTACCGACACTGTCCTCTTCGGATGTAACCTCAACTACAACTTCGAGAAGATAGTATGGGGCTTCGGCGATGGTACCCAGTATGTCGATAACTCTGGACTCGACAGTTCGTCCGTCAAACACTATTACCCACAAGACGGTATCTACCAAGCCTACGCACTTATATATAGGAAGTCCTCCAACCTCTGCGTCGGACAGTCGGCTATGGATAGTATACCTATTAAGGTGAACATCGGACGACTCACCTTTAATATAACCGATGTCGACATACCTTGTAAGGTAGAAGGACAACCCTTCATGGGCAAGATCTACTATAGTAATGAGTCGGGTATAGCGCTCGCAGGGCAAACAATCAACTTCAACGAAGCAGCCAAGCAAGCAGGCTTCGATGACAACGAACTCACTATCACCGATAGTTACTTCGGTATATCTATACCCGATAACGCACAGCAAGGCGTTGAGTATGGTATCCACCTAGCAGTTAATTCCGAGTGCGGTAATGTCGATACTACCCTGATATTCATGCTTAGTTACGACAACGATATCCTCTCTCAGCGTTACACCGATAAGAACGTGGCTGTCTTAGGACTACTCGCCTCCTACTTCGAAGGACAAACACTATCCAACTTCCAATGGTATAACGCTGCCGACAGTTCCGCTATCGAAGGACAGACAAGTGCTAACCTCTATCGTAACAAACTGGAAGGAGATGGAGATGGCGAATACTATGTCTGCTTCACCATCAACAAAGGTACCAGTTCCGAAGTAAAGACCTGCGCTTGCGCAAAGAAGTTCGGCGATGCAAAAGAGGGCTATGAATTCGAAGCCGACTCTATTGCAATCTCTGGTAATACCGCCAACGCAGGCGATGTCATATTCGTCAATGTGAGCAACTCTGCTGAAAAAGCACAAGCACAATGGATCAACCTCAGCGGCAATATTGTTGAAGGTTTCGAATACGACCTACCAGCAGGGGGTACCACAATACGAGTTCCTAACGACAGAGGATTCTATATCCTACGAGTCTTAACCTATACGGAAGGAAAGAAGAAAGCAACTGCACGAAACTTCAAATTTTATGTTCGATAATAACACAATAGAAGATAATCGTTAGGAAAGGAAATACGACAATGAAGACACTATTATATAGACTCTTAGTTCTAACACTCTTACTCGGGTCTGTCTACACACCCGACTTCTCGGCTGCCTATGCAGCAACTCCACAAACGGCTGCACAGAAGCAGAAAGCAGCTGCACAAGCCAAGAAGAAGAAAGAGGCTGAGAAGAAGAAAGCACAGAAACAGAAAGAGCAAGCCAAAAAGAAAAAGGCTCAACAGAAAGCAGCCGAAGAGAAACAAGAGGCTCGAGAGAAACAACAAGCACAAGCAGCAAAGGCTCTCGCTGAAAAGCAAGAAGCAGAAGAGGCTCAGAAGCAAGCATGGCTCAAACAACAAGCCGAACTGGCTAACCCAAAGACCGAAGTCATTAGTCTCTTTAACCTCAGCGCCAAGGTGGGCTATGCTGGTATCATGGATAACATGGCTACCAACTATGCCAATGTCAACCGACCAAGCGAGTTAGACAATGACTACATGTACCACTCCCTTAAAGGTGGACCAGGTGCAGGCTTCGCATTCACGTATGAACTGCAATACAGTGCCTTCCGTTTCGAGACCGGTATCGACTTTACCTATCTCAACTCCACATCGGCTTACGAGTTCAACCTCATGCGTCGACTCACAAGTCCTTATCCAGGCAACTACTATTACATCACCGATAACCTACGCGAGACACGCAATGTCGGACACATTGGTGTACCTATCCTCTTCGGCGCACAGTTCTCTCGCTACTACTTTCTTGTAGGTGCCAAAGTGGGATACGGACTGTTCAGTACCTATAAGCAGAAAGGACAATACGACATCGTTGTAGACGACGATGCATTGCTCGAGCCTTACGGACTGGGAATACACGATGTGCCTACCAATGCCGCCGACGATCACAAGTTCTCACTCAAGCAACCGAGTGTCAGTCTCTGTGCCGAGGTAGGTATCGACCTCGACGAGTGGATGCAAGCACAACCCGATAAGAAAAAGAAGAAACAAGTAAAGCCAGGTCAACGCCTGCCTTTTGGACGAGAGTATATACACTATAAGTTAGGCGTCTTTGCCGAGTATGGTGTCCTCAACACCAACAACCCTTCAGGCACACTGCCACTTACCTTCAGCAGCACCGACCCTATGCCAGTAGCAACCAATAGCATGCTCTCGCTCAAAGACACCAAAGTGAATAACCTCTTTGTAGGCGTCCGCTTTGCGGTTCAGTTCGAAGTACCAGGCAAGAAACTGCGTCCTGTACCTGCACCTCCTTCGGCTACTCAAGTAGAGATATACGACCGAGAGAGTATGCAGTTGATGAGCACCGCTACACTCAAGATAACCAACAACGCTAACAACCGCGTAGTGATGAAGCCTAAGACCGTCAGCCAAGGCAACATCAAGCAACGCACCAACGTAGGCGAATATACGGCACTGGCTACCGCTGCTAAATACTACCCTGCACAAGTCGTTTACTCTGTCGACTCCCCAGGTATAGTAGTACCTGTCAAGATCTATATGCAACGCCGACCTATCTTCCGCCTTACCGTGGCAGATAAAGAGACAGGCGCTTCGCTTGCTACGAATGTACAGATTGTGAAACGCAACAATAAGGAACTTGCACACAGCCTTGCTACCGACTCTATCGGAACAGCATCCCAAGTGATGCTCGAGGATACCATACAATATGCTATCCATATCGATCAAATTGGCTACGAGTCACTTGATACACTCATTGCCAACATAGGCGATAGTATGCACCTTGTGCTTACCCCTATCAAGAAAGGCGAAGTGTTCATTATGAAGAACCTCTTCTTCGCAACCAACAAGACCCGTATCTTGTCCTCTTCTGAGGAGTCACTCGAGGCTCTCTTCGGTTACCTGCAGCGTAATCCGGAAGTACGCATTCGCATCATCGGTCACACCGATAACGTAGGTAAAGACGAAGCCAATCAAAAACTCTCCGATGGTCGTGCCAATGCCGTACGAAAAGACCTTATCGACCGAGGTATCGATGAGACACGACTCGAGGCAGAAGGACGAGGCGAGAAACAACCAATCGACACGAACGATACCGACGAAGGTCGTCAAAACAACCGACGCGTAGAAATAGAAATATTATAATCCTATAATCCGAATGCTGTTAGATAGTTTTTGGCTATCTAACAGCAAAGCGGTCAAAACAATATATATTATGAAAAAACACATTTATATACTGGCTCTACTGCTTCTATCCTCCTGCTGGCAAGCCTTTGCTGCAGCAGGTACCGAAGGACGAGAGTTCTGGGTTGCACTAACTATTGGACGTGGTCCAGAAGATGCCGGTACAAGTGCAGAGTTCTACATCTGCGTATCATCGAAGACACACTCCGGATCAGTCACCGTCACAAACCCGATTAGTGGCTGGACCAAGACATACCAAGTACCCACAGGAACAGGATGGCTCGAGATAAAAGATATACCGCAAAGCGAGATATATCCTTTTACCGCTAACCAGAAGTCTCAGTGGGCTACCGCTTCCGGTAATAAGTATAGCACCGGTCTGCGTGTTACCTGTACCGAAGACATGTCGGTCTTTGCCGCTATGCGATACCAATACGCCTTCGATGCAAGTAATATCTTGCCTATCACTGCTCTGCAGTCGGACTATATCATACAAGAGTACCCTCCTTATGCCAACGATGGCACAGCATTCAGTAACTTCTGTGTCTTGGCTACCGAGGATAATACCACGGTAGATATCACCCCTTACAACACTACCTACTGCAACAAAGCCAAAGGCACGCCTTTCTCTGTTATACTCAATAAAGGACAAGTCTACTACATCTGCAGTAAAGAAGGTTCAGAAGACAATGCCCAGAGCGTATCGCTCTCTGGTTCTACCGTCAAAGCACGCGATGGCAAGAAGATAGCCGTCTTCAATGGCGATGTATGTACCCGTACCCCAAACAATGTCTCTGCCCGAGACATCAACTACGAACAAGCCGTGCCTACCGACTATTGGGGACGAGAGTTTGTTGTCACTCGCTCTCTCGGGAAAGACGCTAACCGTTTCCGAATGACCGCTATGGAAGATGGGACAACCGTCAACATCAACGGTATGCAGGTCATCACCCTCAACGCAAACGAGACTTTCGAGTTTGAGTTGGCTATCACAAAGAACATGAACAAGACCACTATGGCACCAGGTTACTGCTTCGTAGAGGAAGCATCTTATGTAACAACCTCCTGCCCTGTGGCTCTCTATAACTACGATACCGGTAACGCTTACAAGAGTAAAGATGCTGGAGTAACCGACTTCGTAGACGGTTATGGTGACCCGTCCATGACATGGGTAAGCCCTATCGAGCAGAAAATTAACGAGATCACCTTCGGTGTCATGAACACTGACAAGACAACCTATCACTTTGTCAATATTGTTACCGAGACCACCAATATCAGTACTATCGAACTACGAGAAGTAAGTGCCGGACGATATGGTAATAACCTTGTGGCGGCTACCGACTTCAAGCCGGTAACTGGTGCATCGCAATATTCCTATGCGCGTGTCAAACTCTCGGAGAATAAGAACACTACCTATAAACTAAGCGGAACTGCAGGTTTTATTGCCCATGTCTATGGTAATGGTGAAGACGAGAGTTACGCCTACTCTGTCGGTTCTGCAGCAGTGCGCCGTGGTATCGAGATTAGCGATCAAGTATGGCAAGACGGTAATGCGTCCGACAAGACATACTGCATCGGAGAACCTATCCACTTCAATGCTCAAGTAGGTTCCGATGTCATCGACTATGCCGATTGGGACATGGGCGACGGTTCTTACAAGAAAGGTAGTACCACCCAACCTAATGTGGATTTCGATTATACCTACGAGTCCCCAGGATGGTACGACATCCGTGCTACCGTCTATGCACACAAGGACTGTCCTCTTACTACCTACCCACCAGAGGATGTAAGCATCGCTATACATGTTGTTCGCCCTGACACAGTGAAACGCAACTTCTTCATCTGCGAAGGCGAGACCTTTACTTATGGTGGCAAAGAGTATACCCAACCGCAAACCGATACTGTCCATTTCGATTGCGATAGCGTGGTTATCTTCAATCTTGAAGTAGGACAGAAGACCGATAGCACGCTATCGCTCACAGCGCACGACAGTTGCTTCTGGAACGGAACGATGTACTATCAGTCCGGTCAGTATGAATGGCACGGAACGAACGCTGTTGGCTGCGATAGCACAGTCTATCTCGACCTGCATATCTTAACCTGCCTTGAACTCGCCAATAACAACGAGAAACTGTCGTTCTGCGGTGAGGATGAGACACTCTCGCTTCCATATACCTATATCAAAGGCGACATGGGCAAGATGTGGATCACATGCCAAGGCAAGACTATCCCTGTGACAGAAGAGAACGGTAACTTCGTAGCCGAGATGCAATACTTCTCGCCTAACTACTTCGAAGCCACCGTATCGGTAGAAGATACTATCTGCAACCAAGTCATCGAACTGCCCTACACCTTCGATGTGCTTTACCCATCGACTATCGTAAAGCAGAAATGGGATAATGTACTCGCACTCTACAACGCAAGTCACAATGGCGGATACAACTTCACATCCTATCAATGGTACAAGAACGGACAACCTATCGAAGGCGCAACCGGCTCTTACTACCATAGCAGCGAACCGCTTAGCAGCAGTGATGAGTACAGCGTACTCCTCCGTCGTGATGGCGCAGCCGACTTATTCTCCTGCCCAATACAAATCACAGCACAAGCAGCGCAGAACATCATCAGTGTCCGTCCTACCCTGCTCACCAGCGGTGAGACGATCACTATCCAAACCGACCTCGATGCCAACGCTGTTCTATACAACAGTATCGGTCTTCCTCAGCAGACTATGCGCTGCAACGGATATGCCGAGATGAAAGCACCAAGCCGCTCGGGCGTCTATATGCTCAGTGTCACTCTCTCCTCGGGAGAACAGCAGACCGTTCAACTCATTGTCCAATAACATAGCGACAACGAGAATAAATAACACCTTCCCCTATAGTGTAACCACACTGTAGGGGAAGGTTGTTTATAGCACTCCTCAACCCAACAAAAGACGAATATTTCCCATATTTTCGCCTATTACTGCTCTACCACTTGCATTATTAAAGCAAAAGCAATATCTTTGCACGTATGAAACATTGGCTTACCATACTTGCCCTTATGTTCTCGCTTTCCGTTATGGCAGAGACTGTTTCGTATACCATCACCTCACGCACCAGCGTACGCTCGGAAGGCGATGAGCCAATCGGTTCGTATGCTGCTTACGAGCAATCGAACACCTCAGGTAAAGTGGGGCAGATGACAGCGGAGACATACACCTCTCTCACTCTCTACGGTTTCTCCGGCTATCGCATACGCTCCGTCTCCCTCAAGATGCACTCCAACAAGACTTCTGGTGCGGGTACACTCGAGATGTATATAGGCGACTCATGCGTATGGGCAATCGAACCTGACTATTTCGAAAGCTCAACGTGGTATGGCGAATACACCAACTCCTTCGTACCTATACAGCACACATTCTCACCTGCCTACCCTGTAACCAACAACCAAACCATAGCCATCAACATTGACTGTCTTATCAACTCGCTATACATCTCCTCCTACACCATCGAGTATGACGCTATCCCCACCACTCCCTGCACCGTGCACTTCGCAACGGCATCCGACACGATTCCCGATATCACAGAAGCCAATGTCTGCGAAGGTATCGCCCTACCCGCATGCTCCAACCTCGACTCCATCTGGCGTTTCTTAGGTTGGACCGAACAGCCCCTCACCACAGTCTCTACGACAGTCCCTGCATACTATACCGCTGGCACACAGTACTATCCCGCTGCCAACACCACGCTCTATGCCCTCTATGCCGATAAAGAACCAGTGTCTAGCCAATACTTAGTGCAGGACACCACCTGCCAATCGGGCGACTATATCATAGTCGACAAACTCTGCAAAGCCATTCCCTACGGTACGGTCGTCAACAGCAACTATGTCAAAGCCTATTCCATAGACACTATCTACCAAAACGCAGACTCACTCTATTACATACCGCAGTCAGTAGTCCGCCAAGCCACTGTTTATCACATCGACTTCTTTAACGACTCCGCTACGATCTACAATGTATTGGAGTCCTCCTACATATCCTATCCATTATCCAGCGCAATATCTCTCACCAAGGTAAAACGCCCATGGAACTACACTAAGATAAAAGACAACATGATAGTCTTTTACCATGAATACCTCAATGGTCATCATCGTGAATGGCGTGCTACATGGGGGAGCAGTAGCGACGATATCGACTCCGTATACTTCCGGAACCAACTCACTTACTCTAAGCTCTACGCAAGCATCCTTTTCCGTGCCCCCGAGACCGACACCGTTCCACCGCACTATACATCATACCCTTACGGTACGGCAGTAGACCAAGTAACACCCGATGACGGTATTGCACTACTTCCCCTGCGCATACATAACCCCCAGTTACTATCCCTACAACTCTACTCCTTGCAAGGAGTATGCATCTTGACATCAACCGATGAGTATCTTTATCTATCTACTCTCCCAAGCGGTATATATATACTAAAGACGCCCTATCGTTCCTATAAAATAATGAATCAATAAGCCCTATGAAACGCAATCTATTCATACTCTTACTTCTCATTCCACTTACCCTATCTGCCGACCTCTTGACAGACATTGTCTCGGGCACTTATAAGCCCAAGACTCTACCCGAACTCACTTTCCTCAACGATGGTGAACACTATGCCTCGCTCACCGATGGCAAGGTCTGCACCTACGACTGCCGTACGGGTAACCTACAGTCTACACTCTTCGACCCTGCCGATACCAAACTGCTAAAGATCGACACTATCGAGGGTTTCCTACTCTCACCCGATGAGCGTTTTCTCTTAGTCTATAAGGACCGTCAGCAGATCTATCGCCGTTCCTTTAAGGCACACTACTATCTCTATAACATTGAGCGACATGAACTATTTACTCTCGCATCCGATAGCCTTATCGCATCGCCACTCTTCTCACCCGATAGTAAATACATAGCCTATTCGTTCAATAACAATCTCTATATCTATAAGATAGCCTTTGGGACAGAAGTAGCCGTCACCACCGATGGCCAAGTAGGCTCCATCATCAATGGTACTACCGATTGGCTCTACGAGGAAGAGTTCTCTACCACCTCACTCTTCACCTTCTCGCCCGATAGTAAGCAACTCGCCTTTGTGCGCTTCGATGAGTCACTCGTTCCGCAATTCACTTGGCAAGAGATGCTCACGCCTCAATATCCACTCTCCTACTCGCTCAAGTACCCCCGAGCAGGCGAGACCAATGCAGCCGTGTCGGTCGTTGTATACGACACCTACTATAAGTCGCTCAAGACGATGCAACTCAACACCGATGATGCCTACATTCCTCGCCTTCGCTGGATCGATAACACCAACTTGGCTATCTTTCGGATCAACCGAAACCAAAACAAACTAGAGATGTACTACGCCAATCCCAAATCGACCATCACCAAACGCTATTACATCGAGGAGTACAAGCAAGGCTATATCAACTACGAACTCATCGACTATTGGCAGTTCCTCTCCGATGGTTCTTTCATAGTCCTCAACGAGACCGATAACTGGCAACACGCTTGGCTCTATTCGCCTACAGGGCAACGCCAACGCCTGCTTACCGATACCGAAGCCGATGTCATGCAGATCTATGGGTATAACGAAACCACACAGACGCTCTACTATCAATTGGCCGTCACTCCTATGCAGCGCAAGGTGTATGCCTACAACCTCAAGAAGAACAAGTGCCAATGTCTTACCTCGACAGATGGTACGCACACGGCACAGTTCTCCTCCAACTATCATTACTTCATTGATGCTTTCTCGTCGATTGAGCAACCCAACACCTATACCCTACGCGACAACCAAGGCAAAGCCGTCCGAGTACTATTGGATAACCAAGACTTGCTCAACCGATTCCAAGCACTCAACCTACCACAGAAGCAGTTCTTCTCTTTCACCACCGAACGAGGCGACGTGCTCAACGGATGGATGCTCCTACCCGCCGCCTTCGATCAGCAAAAGCAATACCCCGTGCTGCAAGTGCAATACTCAGGTCCTGCATCACAGATGGTATACGACCGTTGGAAGATCGACTGGGAGTATTTCCTCGCACAGCAAGGCATCATCGTGGTATGCGTCGACGGACGAGGTACGGATGCTCGAGGACGACTTTGGCGACAGCAATACTACAAGCATGTCGGCACAATGGAGCCACAAGACCAAGTATCTGTAGCACATTACATGCAATCGCTCCCTTATGTCCGCAAAGATAAGATAGGTATATGGGGTTGGAGTTTTGGAGGCTACATGACTCTTCTCTCTATGTCACAACCCAACTCGCCTTTCTGTTGTGGTATTGCAGTAGCACCGGTCACCGACTTCCGCTTCTACGACTCTGCCTACACCGAACGCTTTATGCAACGCCCACAAAGCAACGAGAAAGCCTACGACGATTGCTCGCTGCTCAATAAGGCAGACCAACTGCAAGGACGACTGTTGCTTGTGCATGGACTTGCCGACGATAATGTACACTGCCAGCAGACATGGCAATATATCGATGCACTCGTCAAAGCCAATAAACAGTTCGACTTACAGATATACCCCGACGATAATCACTTCCTGCGCAAGAGGAATAACTATCAACATCTCTACCAGCGCAAGTGGGAGTTCCTACAGCATTACTTGCTCGAGGAATAGACTATCGGATAGAACATCCCTTAACCTCTAACAATCTAATAACTTAATAACATACATACAACAATGGAAAATCAAAATCAAAGTATTAACCGCTCATACATTCTCCCTATTGCGGTGATGTATTTGTTGTGGTTCATGATTGCCTTCGTGACGAACTTTGCCGGTTCAATGGGCGTCATTGTCAAGAATCAGTTTGGCGCCAGCAATGCGATGGCGCAGTTAGGCACCGTCGCTAACTTCTTAGCCTATCTCTGTATGGGTATCCCTGGCGGTATCATCCTCAAACGCAAAGGCTATAAGTTCACTTCCCTATTGGCAGTGGCTATCGGCTTTGTAGGTGTAGGTATCCAATGGCTTAGCGGTCCTATGGAGAGTTTCGGTATTTATGTATTGGGCGCATTCGTAGCAGGATTCTCGATGTGCTTGCTGAATATCGTTGTCAACCCGATGTGCAACACCCTCGGTGGCGGTGGTAAACGTGGTAACCAACTCTGTCAGTTTGGTGGCACATTCAACTCTATCGGCGGTACTCTCGCGCCTATCATCTTGGGTTATCTGATTGGCGGCGAGGCTGCAAAGGCTGGTGTATCGGATGCTGCTCCTGCAATGATTGCCGCATTAGCCATCTTTGCCTTCTGCTTTGTCGTAGTGTTACTCACCCGTATCCCAGAGCCACATATCGAGACACCGGAACAGCGCGAAGCAAGAATCCACGACTCGTATAGCCCTATGTCGTTCCGACACTTTATATTGGGTATCGTAGCCATCTTCTGCTATATCGGTGTAGAAGTAGGTATACCTAACATGGCGAACCTCTATATGTCGAACGACCCTAAAGTAGGCGCAATAGTTGCCGGCACCGTAGTAGGTCTCTACTGGCTTATGATGATGGTAGGTCGTCTGTTAGGCGGTCTGCTTGGCGGCGTGTTGAGTAGCAAACAGATGCTTACTGCCGTATCGGCGATGTGTATTGTGATGTTACTCTGCGTGATGTTCTTCCCTGAGACTTGGGTTGTAACATTCAAAGGCGTAGAACTGCCCATAAGTATGATCATCATGTTCCTTTGCGGACTGATGACCAGTGTGATGTGGGGTGCAATATTCAACCTTGCCACAGAAGGTCTTGGCAAATATACTCCTGCTGCCAGCGGTATCTTCATGACTATGGTATGCGGTGGTGGTATTCTCACCTTCCTACAAGGAGCATTGGCAGATAAGATAGGCTATCTTCATTCCTACGCTCTGCCTATCGTATGCTTGGTATTCATTCTCTTCTACGCACTCTTTGGTTGCAAGAATGTAAACGAAGATATTCCTACGGAATAACATACATTCATACATTCATACATCCATACATAATACATCTATATATACAATAAGGGCTGTCCAAAGCAATTTAGACAGCCCTTGTTGTATCTTAGCAACCTTTCTCCAGCAGTAAGGTATGCGTCGGTTGGTCACATACCTCCGAAGGACCGTAATACTGTATAGGACCTGGATAGATATAACTCAAGTTGGCATCTGCCCACTCAGCACGATGCTCTGAAAAGTAGCGGAATGGTGCACCGTTCAGGTCAACTAATGCCTTTTGTATCACAGGTTTCAGTTTACCATTACGGCGTTCCATGTTCATCATCATCGTGATAGGCACACCCCCAGCCTCCCACTTCTCGGCAGGAGCAGTAAGGTTTTTCACTAACGCCATATAACCGGTCTTTCCCTCTGCAATCAAGAGAGTAGCGGTCATACCCAACGAATAGCAGTAGTCAGCATCGAAGTTAGAAGGTATAGCGCAACGACCTTCATAGCCGAAGAAGTGATGCAGCGCCGAGAACTTACCTTTGTAGGTTCCCTCTGCCTTCATTGTTGCCAGTTTCTTAGCAACCATCTCGATCAGCATCTTCTCGGTCTCAATCAGCGACACCTGCACATTACCGTGAGGGTCACGGTCCATCATCAACTGACGAGCAATACCCTTCGGCAGGTCACGGTATACCTCACGACTCTCGGGCGACAACTTACCCTTCACAAACTGACGTTTCTCGTCGTCGGTATCCATCGACAAGAAATCGTCATTGCCTGCCAATAGGTCGTTCAACTCTTGAATCAAACGCTTCATAGCAGGGATAAACTCGATCAGACCTTCTGGGATAAGTATTGTACCAAAGTTAAGTCCGGCATTCGCACGGTCTACAATAGTAGCCACAATCTGATCCACTATATCGTTCAATGTCATGTTCTTAGCCTCTACTTCCTCCGAGATAAGACACATATTTGGCTGCGACTGCAAAGCGCACTCCAAAGCGATATGACTGGCTGAACGACCCATCAAACGGATGAAGTGCCAGTATTTCTTTGCGGAATTGGCATCGCGTTGGATATTACCAATCAACTCCGAATAAACCTTACAAGCCGTATCGAAACCGAACGAGGTCTCTATCTCGCTGTTCTTCAAGTCGCCATCAATCGTCTTTGGGCAACCTATCACTTGTATACCGCAACCTTTCTGCAGATAATACTCTGCCAAGACGCAAGCGTTCGTGTTTGAGTCGTCACCGCCAATGATAACGATAGCACTGATACCCAGTTTCTTGCATATCTCTATACCTTTATCAAACTGCCACGGTTCTTCCAGTTTCGTACGCCCCGAACCAATGATATCGAAGCCGCCGGTGTTACGATACTCGTCAATCACATCGCCCGTCAGTTCGATATAGTTGTGCTCAATCAGACCCGAAGGACCACCTAAGAAACCATATAGGCGGTTCTTATTGTTTAATTTCTTCAAGCCATCATACAGACCGGCAATCACATTGTGACCGCCAGGAGCCTGACCGCCCGATAGAATAACGCCCACAGCGATAGGGGCATACTCTTTTTTCTCACCCGATACGAAGTGAAGCGTCGGGAGACCGTACGTGTTAGGGAATAACTTCTTAATCTCTTCTTGGTCACGAACCGACTGAGTGGGAGCACCTTCTACCAGATGCCCATTCTCGCGCAAGGCAGTAGGCATCTTGGGTTGATAACTACTCCGCGCAATTTGTAAAGGACTCTTTTGCATAGTTTTAATTATGTTGTTGTGATATTGTTTTCTTATCGTTGTGATATCAGTTTCGGTACTTAATCAATACCACCGCAAAGGTAGCGAAAGTTTTTCACTCCCACAAACAGCAACCATTTACTTCATGACGAAGGTTTATTGAGGGAAGTTACGCATTAACATTTGCCTTCGATTATCAATATTTATGGGTATAAAAAGGCATATTTTTGGCATAATGCGGGCATCGTCTGGGTAGCGTCAGGGTAGCCTATCCCTTCGTTATCCCTTCGATATCCCTTCGATAAAATACCCTCAGTTGTTATTGATACATTTCTTTAAGATATAGAGGAGGTAGTTTTTACATTTGAAGAAGGAGTTATTTCTATAGGGATGTTCTAAGAATTGCTTTTGAGATGATTTGTGGAATTTTATTTAGTAGATGGTTGGCTTGAAC
>CAVJQD010000053.1:0-15016 GCA_963651555.1 uncultured Clostridium sp.
AATGCGAGCATTGTGACTGAGTGAAAGGCAAGCAGATACAAATAAAAAACACAAAGCACTCAAAAAGTGGAGAAACATCCCAATTAGTAACAAAATAACGAAACGTGGAATTTTTAGAACATCCCTTTAATAATCAATTATTTTACATTCAATTGATGACAATACAGCGTAGTCGTCCGTTTAGAAGTCCGTTAGCATAGCGGTCTGATATCTTTTAGCACGCAGAGCGAGCAGGAGTTCTTTTCATTTCTCTTATTCTTTCTTTTTATTTCTCTGCCACGCAGTGGCAAGGAAAGAATGATCCAAAAAGAGGCTGTCTAAAAAGATTAGACAGCCTCTTTTGTGTATTATTGGTTCGATATTATCCAACCACGCCACTGAAGCCCATGAAAGCCATAGCGAGTAGACCTGCGGTGAGCAGTGCGATAGGCGTACCCTCGAGTGCTTTTGGCACTTTGTTCATCGAGAGTTGTTCACGCAGACCAGCAAAGAGTATCAACGCCAAAGCAAAGCCGATGGCAGTAGCGAAGGCGAAGAGCGTACCGGTGAGCAGGTTGTGTTCGAGCCCCATTGGTAACTTATAGGTGCCACTTGCCACCATGATAGCCACACCAAGCAGACAGCAGTTTGTGGTGATAAGAGGCAAGAACACACCGAGAGCCTGATAGAGCGATGGAGAGATCTTTTTGAGGATGATCTCGATCATCTGCACCATGGCAGCAATAACCAAGATGAAGAGGATAGTCTGCAAGAACTCAAGATGGAAAGCCTCCAACACATACACTTGCAACAGATAGGTGACAACCGTTGCGAGGGTCAAGACGAAGGTCACAGCTGCACCCATACCAAGGGCAGTGTCGATCTTTTTACTTACGCCTAAGAATGGGCAGATACCCAAGAATTGACTCAATACGATATTGTTTACGAATATCGCAGAGATAAAGATAAGAAAGTATGCCATAATAAATCCTTTCTATTATTTACGAAGTTTATGAACGAGAGCCATCAAGTAAGCCAAGACGAGGAATGCACCAGGTGCGAGCACGAAGGTGAGCATACCATAGGTTTCTGGATAGATGGTGAGTCCGAAGATCTTGCCCGTACCGAGCAACTCACGGATACATCCGATGACACTAAGTGAGAGGGTAAAGCCAAGTCCCATACCCAGTCCATCGAGGGCAGAGAGTCCGACGCTGTTCTTAGCGGCGAAAGCCTCAGCACGACCGAGGACGATACAGTTGACCACGATCAGGGGGATAAACAGACCAAGTACCTCGTATATATCAGGCAGGTAAGCCTGCATAAGGAGTTGCACTATGGTAACGAAGGTGGCAATAACGACGATGAAAGCCGGTATACGCACCTTATCGGGTATGACGTTCTTGAGCAGCGAGATGGCTGTGTTGGAACATATCAGCACGAAGGTAGTAGCCAAACCCATCGACATACCATTGATTGCCGAAGTGGTGGTGGCAAGAGTAGGACACATACCGAGAACGAGCCCGAAGGTAGGGTTCTCTTTGAGTATGCCATTGGTGAGAGTCTTCAGAGCCTTATTCATTGATTTCAGTATTTACAGGGTTAATAGTATCGTTCTTTGCTTGTTGCGTAGAATCGTTTAAGCAGGAAGCTCCCGATGTTGCCTCCACGGCAGGTTGCGCATTGAAGTAAGCATTGTATGCGCCTCGTACAGCCTTAAGGAAAGCACGCGAGGAGATGGTGGCAGCCGTGATAGCATCCACATCACCGCCATCTTTCTTGACCGTCAGGTTCTTCTCTTGGGGGTTAAGACCACAGATAGATTGGTTGTTCTTATCGGTCTTAAACCACTCTACGATATGTGTACCCAGACCAGGCGTCTCTTGCTGCTCGAGTACTTCGTAGTTGATGATCTTACCTTCTGCATCGAAGCCAACCATTAGACGGATAGTACCGCCGAAACCGTTCGACTGCGTCTCGATAGCCGCACCGATGAGTTCGTTATTGCTGTATGCCTCGTGAACGATGTAAGTATTACCATCCGCGTCCGATATTTCTTTGGCATCGGCAATGACATAGTCTTCCACTTTCGGCAAGACTTGTCCGATAGCGTTCGACTGCTTTGCTTCTTTCTGAGCCTCGATAGGTTTTTCTGTGACGATAAACACAGCAGCCAAGGCTCCTGCTGCCACCAACGAGATAAGCGTCAGCGACAGAACCATATTCTTGAAGGATGAGGTTAGTTTTTCCATAATTGTACTTATTCCTAATAGTTATTTTTTCTCAGCCTTTGCTTTCTTTGCGCCAAAGCGGCGTGGACGGATATACATATTGAGGATAGGCGTTACGGCATTCATGATAAGGATAGCGAACGACATTCCTTCTGGGTAAGCACCCCATGTACGGATCACCATAACGAGGAAACCTATGCCAATACCGTATATAATCTGCCCCCATGCTGTCATAGGCGAGGTGACATAGTCAGTTGCCATAAAGATAGCACCAAGCATCACACCACCGGTGAGAAGCGAGTAGGCTACATATTGTGAGGTAGACAGTCCCTCTGGCAGTGCGCCGCACCAACCTGTAACAGCAGCAAAGAGTGCAACGGTAGCGAATATCGATACAGGTATGTGCCATGTGATGGTGCGTGTGCAAATCAAGTAGATACCACCGATAAGCAGTGCGATAGCGGATACCTCACCGAGCGAACCACCCATGTATCCGGTCAGCGCATGCCAGAGCGTTGGGAGTTGGTCGATCACGGTAGAGTCACCGTTCTTGATGGCTTGCTTCATGAGAGCCAACGGTGTGGCTTCGGAAGTAGCATCTAGATAAGAGGTTGACCATCCTTCGGGCTTAGGCCATGTAGTCATCTGCACTGGGAAAGCGATAAGCAGGAACACACGCCCTACAAGAGCAGGGTTGAAGAGGTTCTGTCCTAATCCACCGAAACTCATCTTGGCTATGCCAATAGCCACCAGCGCACCGATGATGACAATCCACCAAGGCAAGTTGCTTGGCACATTGAACGCCAAGAGCAGACCCGTGACAACGGCTGAGAGGTCACCTATCGTAACATCTCTTTTGAGGATGAACTTCGATATCAACCATTCGAAGAGTACACATGACGCTACCGAGATAGCCGTCACAATGAGTGTGCCGACACCAAACGCGAAGAGCGAGACGCAGTAGGCTGGTATCAAGGCAATGATAACATTCAGCATGTTTTTCCGCACTGAGTCGTTGGCATGTACATGCGGTGCGGGCGAAACAATTAGATTTTGCATATTGTTAGTCTTTATTTAGTTATTCTTTTATAGTTGGGAACCGATGCGCGTTGTATGACCTGTTCCAGCGTGAGGTCGTCACCAACACATTGCGTATTGATGAACGACATCTGCTGTGCCTTCTCTTTCGAGAAAAGAAAATAGGTACATTCGCAAGTGACGCATACTGTTCCTTCTGAGTTAGCGATCTCGGCTTCTACAATAGCCAGGCAGTGGTGTTGCTCCTTGAGTCGAGCACGCAATACGAAATACTTGTCTGTAGTATTGAGTGCATGTCGGTAGCGGATCTCCATCTTACCGGTTACGCCTGCGGTCTGCAGTTTGTGGAACACCACCCAGCCACATATCTCGTCAAGCATGACGGCTTGTATGCCCCCGTGCAGAGTGTTCAACCAACTCTGGTGATTCTGCGTAGGGCACCACACCGAGACAACATCGTTTCCGTCTTCATAGAAGTGCATCTGCATTCCTATAGGATTAGCAGGGTTACAACCAAAGCAGTTGTAGCCTTCTGTATGAACCCAAGGATTGCTGATCTCTCGCATGACACTTATTTAGCGTTTCTTGCACGAATGATACCGCCTACTTTGCCCTTACCGAAGCGGATATAGTCGAGCAGAGGACGATAACTTGGACATGTAAATAAGCAGCAACCGCAGTCGATGCAGTCCATCACATTGTGTGCCTCGAGGTCTTCCCAGCGTTGCAGTTCGCTCAGTTTGGCGAGCAAGTAAGGTTCGAGTCCCATAGGGCATGCTTGTACACACTTTCCGCAGCGGATACAGTTGGATGGTTCCGGACGATGCGATTCGCTCTCGGGTAACATCAGTACGCCTGACAAACGTTTGTTGCAAGGCATGTCGATGTTATTCATTGCGCGACCCATCATAGGTCCACCGCCTATGATCTTACCCGTGTTCTCGGGTACACCACCTGCCATCTCCAGTACATCAGCCAGCGGCGTTCCGAAGCGGACGTTATAGTTACCTGGGTTCTTAACCGACGGACCAGTAACGGTCATCACACGCGAGATAAGCGGTTGGTTGTTCTGCACGGCTTGATAGACAGCGTAGATAGTAGCCACATTGTCCACTACCGCACCTGTCTCGATAGGCAGACCACCCGATGGCACTTGCTTATGGATGCAAGCATCGATGAGTTGTTTCTCACCACCTTGCGGGTACTTGAGTTTGAGCGGCATCACCTCGATACCTAACTGACGAGAAGCCAGTTTCTTGAGGTGCTCTATTGCATCTTTCTTATTGTTCTCAATACCTATGATAGCACGGTCCACGCTAAGGGCTTTCATCAAGATAGAGATACCTACAATAATCTCCTCGCAATGCTCAAGCATGAGTTGGTGATCGCAAGTGAGATAAGGCTCACACTCTACACCATTGACAATAAGCACTTCGGCTTTCTTGCCTGGAGGCGGCATCAACTTAACGTGTGTGGGGAAGCATGCACCACCCAGACCTACGATACCCGCATCTTTGATCTTTTGGATTATCTCCTGTGGTTCAAGTTTGCAGATAGTGTTGATATCGGCAGAACGATTGATCTCAGGCAACCACTCATCGCCTTCTACATCGATGAAGATAGCAGGTACTCGAGTACCCCAAGCATCTACCGTCGAGTCGATCTTGCTAATCGTACCCGATACCGGTGAGTGGATATTGGCACTCACAAAACCACCTGCCTCTGCAATGAGTTGTCCTACCAATACTTTATCACCTTTAACAACGACAGGCTTAGCAGGTGCGCCAATGTGTTGAATCAAAGGGATGATGACTTTCTCTGGCACCGGTACATCCGTAATAGGCTTATGTGCAGAGAACTGCTTGTTGTCGTGGGGATGTACACCCCCTATACTAAATGTATTCATATTATTCGGCAGTTTTAGGCTGTTCTGTAGTTGTATTCTCTTTTGCCACCTCTACGACGGTTGGAGCCGGCTGTTGCACAGTAGGTGCAGCCGATTGTGCTTCTTTTACAGCCGCAGGTTGTGCCTCGGCAGCAGGTTTGCGTGGAGGGAAGTTGACGGCATGAATGGCACCCGTAGGACAAGCCGCTTCGCACTTACGGCACAAGCGGCACTTATTGAAGTCGATGTATGCAAGGTTGTTCTCAACCGTGATAGCATCAAAAGCACACTCTTTCTGGCACTTGCCACAACCGATACATGCGTTGTTACATGCCTTGCGAGCAGCAGCACCCTTGTCTTTGCTTACGCAACTGACAAACACACGGCGCGACTTAGGTCCTTTCTTGCGGAGCTCAATGATGTGACGCGGACAAGCCTTCACGCATGCACCGCAAGAGGTACACTTCTCGTCGTCCACCTCTGGCAGACCCGTCTCTTCGTTCATCTTGATAGCACCAAAGGCACAGGCTTTGACGCAGTCGCCACAGCCTAAGCATCCGAAGGCACAAGCCGTCTCGCCTACATAGATACCGTTCATGATCTGGCACGAACGAACACCATCGAAGGTACTCGTACGAGGACGCGCCTCGCAGTTACCGTTACAGCGAACAACAGCCACCATCGGTTCTTGAACAGCAGGCGTCTTTCCTAAGATGTCGCCTACCTTTTGCATTGTGGGTTGACCGCCTACAGGACAGAGCAAACCGTCCAATGTATCGGCTTTCACACACGCCTCGGCTAAGGCACGACAGCCTGCAAAACCGCAGCCGCCACAGTTAGCACCTGGCAACACTTCGGTCACTTCATCGATACGTGGGTCCTCTTCTACTTTGAAGCGTTGCGCCACAAAATAGAGTACAACGGAAGCTAATAGTCCCGTCACACCCAAAGTAATGAGAGAAATTAGAATTAAGTTCATTGAATTAAGTTCATTATATCATTAATCTTATGTTTTTTCTATCTATTGAACCTTGTGCGCATAGAACACAAAGTACTTCTTCATCTTGTTCTTGCAGAGTGCCAATATGCCGTAGTAGGGTATGAGCGAGCAAAGTGCTATCGTGCCCGAGATACGCTCATCGGCAATCCACATATCGAATAGAGCAATGAGTCCCATAAGCAAGCAGAAAGGTAAGACAAATGCAAGCAACACTGCCCGAAAACCCATCTTTCGTGCCACCGCAACCGACACTCTATCGCCCACTTGCAAATCCTCCGTTGTGAGGCAATCGATGTACTTATCTTGCTTATCCGATGCCATACACATACTCTTAGCATGACAAGCACTGCATGCAGAGGTCTGCTCTATATGCACTTGCACGCCTTCTGCATGGACTGCCACAACTACGCCTTGATGTTGAATATCTTGAGACATAGGTCTTTAAGAGGTCTTTAAATAGTCTAAAAAAGGTCTACTTATAATACTCTAATTCAAGCGGCAAAGGTAAGTTTTTTTTCTTGTTTGAGCAATAGAACAATGTATATTACACAAAAAGCGTCAATTAAAACATCAATCCGTTGCCGTTATTGGCTACAGCAAAAGACGCTCGGATGCTGTTCACATCCGAGCGTTTCTTTATCATAAGCAGTTACTTATGATCCGTTGCCACTCTTCGGCGATACGCAGTTCGTCGGAGTGGGTCTGCTGATCGGCAGTAGCATCAAACAGCACCAGTTGCGCAGGCTCTATTCCTTGCTTAGGAGAAAGGAAGAGGCGCACTTGGTCGATGATAGTAGAACGGTCCGACTTAGGACCTTCCTGATGCTCATCGTGTTCTACCGTGCAGCGTGTATAGTTGTTTAGGTTAAAGGCAGTACGAGAGTAGTTGTTTTTCTCGGCAAGGCGAGCAAAGAATAGCCATTGCTTATCTTCACTGATGCCGAGCATATAGTGCTGAGCAGCATAGAAATGGGCAAGCGAGGTATTGTTCTCCTTTGCCATCTCTTGCAGCGTAGCCTTGCCACGGCGCTCACGGCGTCGACGCAATTCGTTCATGAGGAATATTGGTAAGATGCAGAGCAGAACGATCACTACTGCAACTATCGTTGTTGTAAAATCCATAATATACAATTATTGTGCACCCACAAAAGGTGCGTTAATAGGAAACAAGTACAAGATGTATTGTAGAGACTAACCCACACTCTACAATACACCTTTTGGTACTTTGGAAAGCCCAATAATACTGCGTTGCGTACGCAGTTATTCAATAGGGATTACCAAAAGGCAATAAAGATGTAGGCAATGGAATAATGTGGCAGACTACAGAGTATGTTCCGTGCCGCCACGATATATGAATGTTGTGTGTGTGTTCGATATTGATTTGCCGCCGTGCTATGAACGGTAAAGAACGATGGCGTATATATCTTACATACAGGGCATTGTATATTGACCTGCATCACCTTCATCAGCCGTGTAGGAGGCAAGGCTTCTTGCGGTGTCTGCAGCCAAGCATACGAATAGGCATGCTCGATCGGGATATTGATATCATGATCCGACGAGACTTCCGTCTGCGGCACAGCCATGATTGCCTGCCCAATCGTTAGGCACGCAAACAAGAGCAATAATATGTGCAGGCGTCGTTTCATCTATACTGTTGGTTCATAGCGTTCCACAATCTCGTCCATCAGTCGAAACAAGTCATCCCTGTTCTCCGTCCGAAGGAGTTGTATGCGAGTCTGTTTGAAGTCGTTAAGCCCCTTAAACACAGGCGATGCAGCGAAGTGGCGTCGTGAGTGGACTATTCCTTTGCGCTCGTCGCCAAGCCACTCAATGCTCTTATCGACATGCTCCTTGAGTATATCCACCTGCCACCGCATCGACGGCGTAGGCAGAATCTCACCCGTCTCGAGATAGTGCTTCATCTCTTTGAATATCCAAGGATGTCCGAAGGTGGCGCGCCCCACCATCACTGCATCCACGCCATAACGGTCAAAACACTCCTTAGCCCGTTGCGGCGTACACACATCGCCATTACCTATAATAGGGATATGCATCCGAGGGTTGTTCTTCACCGCTCCTATCAGTTCCCAATCCGCCTCACCACGATACATCTGTTGACGAGTACGCCCATGTATAGTGAGTGCCGAGATACCACAGTCCTGTAATTGTTCGGCGAGTTCAACAATAATCTTACTATTATCATCCCACCCCAAGCGAGTCTTGACCGACACTGGTAGACTGACCGCACGCACCACTGCACGCGTAATCTCGAGCATCTTGGGTATATCGCGCAGCATACCGGCACCTGCCCCTTTGCCTGCCACTTTCTTCACTGGGCAACCGAAGTTAAGGTCGATACTGTCCGGATGCGCCTGCTCCACAATCTGCGCTGCCTGCGACATCGCCTCTGCATCACGACCATAGATCTGTATTGCCACCGGACGCTCACAGTCATGTATCGTCAGTTTCTGTTCCGTTCGACGCACACTACGCACCAATGCCTCTGCACTGACAAACTCAGTGTAGACCTTGTCCGCACCGAAACGCTTACAGAGCAGTCGGAAAGCCGGATCGGTCACGTCCTCCATCGGAGCAAGATATAGTGGATAGGTCGACATAATTACTGTTTCTTTAATTCAGGGTATGCAATACGATGATGATACATATTGGTGAGTTTCTCCTTGAACACCTCTTTGATATCCTCCACATCCTTGAAACTCAACGGTGTCTCACTCAACTGACCACTGGCAACCTGCCCAGCGACGATCTTATCAACCATCTTCGAGATGCTCTCTTCCGTGTACTCTTGCATCGACCGAGAACAAGCCTCAATAGCGTCAGCCATCATAAGGATACCACCCTCTTTCGAGTTAGGACGAGGACCAGGATATGTGAACGGTGTCTTGTCAATCGTCTCACCTTGATGTTCATTGGCGTAACTATTATAGAAATAACCAGTCAGACTCGTACCATGATGCGTGGCAATAAACCGGATGATAGACGCCGGCAACTTATGTTTCTGCGCAATACGAATACCTTCTTCCACATGCGAGATGATAATCTGCGCCGCATCTTGATACGGCATACCCTGCAACGGATTGATATGATTGATTTGGTTCTCAGTGAAGTACTGCGGATTAGCCATCTTACCTATATCGTGATACAAAGCACCCGTACGAACCAACAGCACATTAGCATTGACCTTCCGAGCCGCCTCCGTGGCAAGGTTACTTACCTGCAGCGAGTGTTGGAAAGTGCCAGGCGCCTTCTCGGCAAAGTCCAACATCAAGCGGCTGTTGACATTGGTTAGTTCCACCAATGTGATAGAGGATACAAACCCGAAACTCTTCTCACACAGATAGATAAGACCATAAGCGAATACGATCAAGAGAGCATTGACGGCAAAGCAGGCATACACTTGCCAATGTAACACCGACAGTTCGCCCGTGATAGCCAAGGTGAAAGCCGTATACACGCCTATATAGGTCAGCAGTACCAGCGCAGCCGTGTGCGCCAACTGTGCCCGCTGAGTCATCTCTTTCAGACTCGTAACAGCCACAATACCAGCCATTATCTGTATCACAAGGAAATCGAACGGCGCCGGCACAATGATCGACACAATAAGCACCGTGATCAAATGCATGAAGAATGCCGTGCGCGAGTCATAGAAGACGCATACCATAATAGGTACCCACACGAAAGGCACAAGGTAGATACTGAACTTGGTATACTGCAATGTCAAGCACGATATACCTACCATAATGATAATCAGCAGCGAGAAGAACAGCAGCGTGCGGAAGTCCGTGAGCCATTTGCGGCGGAACACACGCAGATAGACCGCCAGCATCACAAGAAACAGACACATCAACACGATGTCGCCTATCTCCGCAAGCACCGACTGCTTACTGTTACCCCCGTTCGTACGGAAGTCAATACGCAACGAGTTGAGGATCTGTGCCGTACTCTCCGTCACAATCTCACCTCTGTCTATTATCTTTGCACCAGCCTGCACCATACCCTCCGTGAGCGAGACACCATCGATAAGACTCTGACGCATCTGCTGCGAAGTGATACTATCGTACACAAGGTTCGGCTGTAAGTCATTGTTCAAGTCAAGACGCTTGAGGTTATGTTGATAAGCATAAGGTGCAATATCAACCACAGCCGAATAAGCCGTGCGAGGCGTATAGCAATCGCGCACAAGCGTTGCCGTTGCCTCTCGCTGGTCGTTTACCACCATGATACGACTCTGCTTCTCTTGCTCAAGACGCTCCACATCCATCGGGTCGACAATACCTCGTTGGTACACCTTGGTGAGCGAGGTCTGCAAATACTCACGCTCCTGTTGCGTCAGCGAGTCAGCCAACTGCGAACGCAGCACCTTTGTTATCTGCGACTGAGCGATATTAGAATCGATATTATAGTAAGGTGCATAGTTACGCAGCACCTGTTCCCGCTCCGCCTTGATTGTAGCATCGGTCTTATAGATAGGGAAGTCCTTCTCTGCCGTAAGCAGTTCGTAACCCCACGGCTTGCCGACCTCATAGAAGTACTTGAATGTGTGCGACTGACGAGGGAACATAGCGGCGCATAATAGCACCACTACCAAGAACAGACACAACTGCCCAAGCAGCGTGAGTGTATTCTTACCAATCATTTTCCGTATGTCTTTCATCGCCTTTACAGTTCGTATTTAGTATTCTATTTAGTTTCTCTTACTCTGAAAAAAGTCCTGCATCAACCGTCTACAGTCCTCTTCCAACACGCCCGCCGTCACCTCACACTTAGGATGCAACGCCTTCGGCGCAAAGGTAACAAAACCCCTCTTATCATCACTGGCGCCATACACCAAACGAGTAATCTGCGCCCAACCTATCGCTCCTGCACACATCACGCACGGTTCGACAGTCACATACAAAGTGCAGTCACGCAAGTACTTACTGTCCAATGTCTGTTCCGCAGCCGTCAGCGCCTGCATCTCGGCATGAGCCGTCACATCGTGCAAAGTCTCAGTCAAGTTGTGCCCTTTGCCAATGATACACCCTCCCGACACGATGACACAACCAATCGGTATCTCACCCGCCTGCTGCGCCTGACGTGCCTCCTCCAAGGCAATACTCATATAGCGTTCATCGTCACTCATTGCTTATCAACGGCTTTACCAAACGCAACAATATCCTCCGGATGTTGCTCAAAATAATTACCAATAACCACAATATCCGCCCCCGCAGCAAATGCCCCATGCATCTGCTCAATAGTCCGTATGCCACCTCCTACCAACAGCGGCAGGTCAATAGCACTACGCACTGCCTTGATTGTCTCTACATCCACCGGCGTCTTAGCACCGCTCCCTGCCTCGAGATAGATAGCCTGCATACCCAACAAAGCACCCGCATAAGCCGTATCTACTATCTCCTGCCGGTCGCGCAACGGCTGCGTACCGCTCACTCGCTCTACACTGCTCTGCCTACCTCCGTCAACCAAGATATACCCCGTCGAGATAGTCTCCAATACCTCACGACGCAGATGCTGAGCGGCATCCACATGTTGCCCCACCAGATACTGCGCATCACGCCCCGACAACAACGACAACAGCAACATCGCTTCCGCACGTCGTGTCAACTGCTTCGGACTCCCAGGAAACAACACAACCGGTATCTCCCTTAGATAGCCCTCCAAGCATTGCACAAACGGTTCAATATCAGCCTCATAACCACTACCTCCTACCAACACAAGCGACACCCCGCCTTGTCGTATATACTCGCACACACGCTCCAAGTCGTCCATCGGTGTCTTGTCAGGGTCGAGCAACACCGCCAAGTGATGCCTACCCTGCTCATGCTCCTTACGAAATATATCCCTATATGCATTCAGGCAAGTAGCCGTCACAATCACCTCATCATCAAGATCAAACCGAGGCGTCAAGCCAAACTGCTGCCCATCGCAGTATGCCGTAAACGGCTTCTCACCGTCAATCTCATTTGTGTGCAGCACGATATGCTCGCCCATAAACCCTGCCCGCTTGCCAACAATCTTATAGATGGCTTCCTTGGCACACCAACAGATAGTCAGATTCTGCAGACTCAGTTCCATTCCCTCCTGCTCACTCGCAGATAGGTATTTATCTTTCAACCGATAAAGGCGTTCTTGCAATGCCTCTACATCCACGCCCACTCGAGGCATCTGTCCGCCCAACCGTTTGGTACAACGAGCCAGGCACATAGTTTTCCGCGAGTGCGAGATACTGACCTCATACGACTTTCCATCCTTACTTACATAAGGCTCACCCGACTCCCGATGCTCCAATCGTGCACCCTTTCCATAGACCTGTTCCGTCAGCCAAGCCTCCGTCGTCCGTTCACGCTCAACACGCTTCCCATCGTTCTCGCACAGCGGCACGATATCCAACTCCACCCCATTGGGTAGAAGCACGGTACTCATCGCTATGTCTATCGTTGCGTCCATCGAAAACTCTCAATCAAATGCCGCACATCCGTGTCCATATACCGTATCACTGGAGCCAACGAGTCCTGCTGTGGCACGCAGTTAAAATAGACCGCTCCACGGAAGAAATGCTGCACGCTGTCCGTCAAATAGAACTGAAAAGGCGATGCCGTATTACCCTCCAACTGATACAAGACACCATACACTCGCTCCTCTGCATTCTCAAAACCCTGCTCCGGTATAGCATCCGCCATACCGCTATGCTTGTAAACGAAACTCTGTGCATCGTCCGACAACTCCCGCAAGTTATTGTGTATCGGCTTATAACTGCAATGAATACGCACATTGAACGCCGGATAAACGACATCCATCCAATACGGTTCCTCGTCCAACGGCTTCACCTCCGCATTGTTCGACAGCGCAAAAGAGTACGGATAACCCTCCACCGGTAATACCCGATAGGAGGTGTCCGGTATCGCAATACGATAATAACCCCGAGGACGAGGCACATAACGCTGCTTGCAACCCGACATCGCCAAGATACACAGCGCCAACAATAGCCATATTCCCCTACTCCTTCGGCTCATGATGTATCGTCACCTTAATAGTCTTAATCCTACGATTATCCACCGCCACTACATCAAAATCGTAGTTCTCGTAACTGATCTTCTCACCCTGTTGCGGGAAATCCCCACGCAGCTCCAATACCAATCCCGCCAGAGTCTCCACCTCCGTCGACACACGGTCGAAAGCCCCCTCGTCCGTGTCCGTAATCTTATAGAAATCGTTCAGAAGCGTCTTACCCTCAAACAGATAGGTATTCTCGTCAATCTGCGTATACTGCTTCTCCTCTTCGTCATACTCGTCCGAAATCTCACCGACAATCTCCTCCAACACATCCTCAAGCGTCACCAGTCCTGCCGTGCCACCATACTCATCCACCACGATGGCAAGATGCACCTTATGCTCTTGGAACTCGGTCAACAAATCGTCTAAGTGCTTGGACATCGGCACGATATAGACTGGCCGTATCAATGCCTGCCACCGGAAAGTCTTAGGCTTGTCCAAGTACGGAATCATGTCTTTTGAGTAGATCACACCCTTGATCTTGTCGTTCGTCCCTGCATACACCGGAATACGCGAGTACCCCGATGAGATGATGATATCCAACAGTTGCTTATAATCAGCCTTAATATCCACATCCACAATGTCCATTCGTGGGTGCATGATGTCCGACACCTGCCGAGTACCAAACTTCGTTATGCCCTCCAAGATATCCTTCTCGGCTTCCGTGTCCACTTCCGTCAACTCCACAGCCTGCGACAACTCCTCCATCGAGATGTTCCCATGACTATGCTTCTCCATGCGGTGCTCCACAATCGAAGTCGACTTCATCAACGCTAACGCAAACGGATACAGCACCTTACTCAATACCTGCAGCCCCATACAAGTGAACCTCGCCATGCGAAGCGGGTTGGTCGATGCCAACACCTTCGGCGTAATCTCGCCAAAAAGCAGCAACAAGAAAGTGATAATCACGGTCTCCACTAAGAACTCCACAACCTCCGAACCGCCAAAATCAAAGAACGCACTCGTCGCATAAGCGAACGCCAATGTGATAACAATATTGACAAAGTTGTTGGTAATCAGTATCGTTGCCAAGAGTCGCTGCGGTTGTTGCAGTAAGGTGCGGATGCACACATCACGACGCTGCTGACTGCTCTCCAACATCTCCTTGTCAGAAGGCGACAACGAGAAAAAGGCAGTCTCCGAGCCCGATACAAACGCCGACACAAACAGCAGCAATGCCCCCACTGCCAATGACAAATATGCCGCCGGCGTAACCGTATTCAATGTAATAGCCAACAAGTTCATACTACTGCCCAACACCGCACAAAGAGAGGTCAAACCTCCTCGTAAAGTAATGTCTAATAGGTTCACACCACTGCCCAACACCGCACAAAGAGAGGTCATTCCCCCTTGTAAAATAAGGGTTAACAGGTTCACAACACCACACATCAAGCCGTTGCCTAACGCACCCAATGCCGCAATACTCGTTGTCACTATCAACAATAATGCACCCAATGTAATAAAAACTTTCTATAATGCGCGACAAAGATACGACATTTTCCGCACCCACCAAACAACTTTCGCACTTATCTTTTCAAACACCCCCAAAATCCCCTTCAATGCCCCATTCCGCCCATCCCTTAGTGAGCGACTATGGGTAGGCTCCTTCTATCCTCCCGTCCTTCAGGGAGGGGGCAGGGGGTAGGCTTCTTCTATCCTCCCGTCCTTCAGGGAGGGGGCAGAGGGTAGGCTTTTCTTCTCCGACCCCTCCCAACCCTGCCCCCACCTTATCCCCACCCTGCCCCGAGATTGCCTGCGGCACATGACGAAACAAACACGGTACATACACGGTAGATACACGGTAGATAC
>CAVJQD010000054.1:0-14917 GCA_963651555.1 uncultured Clostridium sp.
GACTGAGTGAAAGTCAAGCAGATACAAATAAAAACCACAAAGCACTCAAAAAGTGGAGAAACATCCCAATTAGAAGCAAAATAACGAAACGTGGAATTTTTAGAACATCCCTCATAATTTTGGACTAGTCTTGTGCAACCAAAGAAAATGTCGTATCTTTGCAAACGGTATAACTTGCGCTGAATAGTATGAAAAATATACGAAACTTCTGTATCATAGCACATATCGATCACGGCAAATCCACCCTTGCCGACCGCCTGCTTGAATATACGCACACGGTCGAACAAAAGGATATGGAGAATCAGGTGCTCGACGATATGGACTTGGAGCGTGAGCGCGGTATAACCATTAAGAGTCACGCTATACAGATGCAGTACAATGGATATATACTCAATCTCATAGACACCCCTGGTCATGTTGACTTCTCATACGAGGTGAGCCGTTCCATCGCCGCATGCGAAGGCGCACTCCTCGTTGTCGATGCCTCACAAGGAGTACAAGCACAGACCATCAGTAACCTATATATGGCGCTCGAACATGACCTCGAGATCATCCCCGTCATGAACAAGTGCGACATGGACTCAGCAATGCCCGATACCGTCGAAGATGAAATAGTCGACCTACTAGGATGCAAACGCGAAGAGATAATACGCGCATCCGGTAAGACAGGTATGGGCGTAGAAGATATCCTCAATGCCATCATCGAACGCATCCCCGCACCGCAAGGCGACCCTGCCGCTCCTCTTCAGTGTCTTGTGTTCGACTCAGTGTTCAACTCCTTCCGAGGCATCATTGCCTATTTCAAAGTAGTCAACGGTACTCTTCATTCAGGTGATCGAGTGCGCTTTTTTAATACCGGCAAAGAGTATGACGCCGATGAGATAGGCGTACTCAAACTCGATATGCAGCCTACAAAAGAACTGTCGGCAGGCAATGTAGGATATATCATAAGCGGCATCAAGACATCTACCGAAGTAAAGGTAGGCGATACGATTACACATGTCGACCGTCCATGCACCGAAGCGATAGCCGGCTTTGAGGAAGTCAAACCGATGGTCTTCGCTGGCGTCTATCCTATCGAGACAGAAGACTTCGAAAACCTAAGGACAAGCCTCGAGAAACTGCAACTCAACGATGCCTCACTCACTTTCTCACCCGAGTCTTCCGTTGCCCTCGGCTTTGGTTTTCGATGCGGCTTCCTTGGACTACTGCACATGGAGATAGTCCAAGAGCGACTCGATCGAGAGTTCGACATGAATGTCATAACGACCGTACCCAACGTGAGTTATCTCATCTACGATAAACAAGGCGAGGTCAAAGAAGTCCATAACCCAGCCGGTATGCCCGATCAGACTCTCATCGACCATATAGAAGAACCCTATATACGAGCCTCTATCATCACTACTACCAACTTCATCGGACCTATCATGACCCTCTGTCTTGAGAAAAGAGGAGAACTGGTCAAACAAGAATATATCTCCGGCAACCGAGTAGAGATCTATTTCGACCTCCCACTCGGAGAGATAGTGATCGACTTCTACGACAAACTCAAATCAATATCCAAAGGATACGCCTCCTTCGACTACCATGCCAATGGCTATCGTCCATCCAAACTGGTGAAACTCGATATCCTCCTCAATGGCGAACCGGTCGATGCACTATCGACGCTTACCCATCAAGATAATGCGGTCGACTTCGGGCGGAGGATGTGTGAGAAACTTAAGGAACTCTTGCCGCGACAGCAGTTCGATATCGCAATACAAGCCGCTATAGGGGCTAAGATCATCGCACGCGAAACAGTCAAACAAGTTCGAAAAGATGTCCTGGCGAAATGTTATGGCGGTGATGTAAGCCGTAAACGAAAACTGCTTGAGAAACAGAAGAAAGGAAAGAAACGAATGAAACAGATAGGCAATGTGGAAGTGCCACAAAAAGCATTTCTCGCCGTACTGAAACTGGACTAACCCAAAATTAACATCAATACTAACTATTAATCAATTATTCGCAACATGGAACAATTTGTGCATAGCGCATGGAGCATGATCCCATTTGGTCTCATGCTACTTATGATCGCTATTGGTCCACTCGTAGTGGAGAAGTTCTGGGAGAAGAATATCAATAAGTTGATAGTCTCTCTCGTACTAGGAGTTCCTACCGCTGTATGTCTTATCATAGGTGGTATGGCTTCCGATCTCGAACACCAGGTGTTGTTCGACTACATCCCATTCATTATCTTACTGCTTGCTCTCTTCGTCATCACAGGTGGCATACACCTCTCTGGTGATATCAAAGCAAAGCCATGGGTTAATACCCTCCTCTTGGCTATTGGATGGATCCTTGCAAGTATCATGGGTACTACCGGTGCGGCAATGCTGATGATCCGACCAGTCATCACCACCAACCAACAACGCAAATACACCGTTCATACTATCCTGTTCTTCATCGCCCTCGTGGCTAACTGTGGCGGACTTCTTACTCCTCTTGGAGATCCCCCATTGTTTATGCTGTTCTTGCGTGGCGCATCCTTTACTTGGTTCCTGAACTTATTACCAGAATGGGCTTTCGTAGGCTTAGTATTACTACTCATCTACTTCTGCATGGATAGTTATTACTATAAGAAAGAGGATTGGACAGCCCTCTCGGCTGACTCTCGTGAACAACAGCCTATGAAAGTGGCAGGCAAGATAAACTTTATCTACCTCCTTGGCGTAGTTCTTAGTGTCGCTTTCATTAATGCAGGTTATATTCCACAAATGGGTGAAGAAAACGCTCCTATATGGATTAAATACCTCCGTGAGATAGTACTCCTCTCACTTACTTTCCTCAGCCTCTATACAACGAAGAAAGAAGTTCGCTATGGTTTGAACAAGTATACATGGGGTCCTATCATCGAGGTAGCCGTACTGTTCCTTGGTATTTTCACAACCATGACGCCTGCGCTCGCTTTCCTTAACTCGCACGCATCTGACCTTGGCTTCTCGCATACTTGGCAGTTCTATTACTCTACCGGTGCACTATCCTCTTTCTTGGATAACACACCTACTGCTGTAGCCTTCTACGAGGTAGCAAAAGGACTTACTGCAGAGCAGATGGCAGCCTTTGGAGGCACTTTCGTTGCGGGTATACCAGAGGTACTGCTCAAAGCTATATCCCTTGGTGCAGTATTGTTTGGAGCAATGACATACATTGGTAATGGACCTAACTTCATGGTTAAGGCCATCGCAGAAGAAAACGGCATCAAGATGCCTTCTTTCTTCGGATATATGATTAAGTTCTCACTGATCATACTCTTACCAGTATATATCCTCGTTCAACTGATTTTCCTATAATGCTCCTATAAGTCAATATGGAAGAAAAGAATAATCGTGATATGAACCTATTCGACCTTATAGCCCTATGTTGTAGGGCTATAGGTCGTTTCTTTTGCTATATAGGTCGCGCCTTGGGCGAGATGATACGCTTGTCCTACCGTCGTTGGTACATTGTCCTACCCGTCATGCTCGTGGTTCTATGCCTCGCTCTTTACTGGGCAAGACCTGCCAACCGCATGTATCGAGCCGGAACAATGGTACACCTCAACGGCGTCAAAGTAAGCGATGTAAAGCAACAATACGATGAACTGATAAAAGCCACTCCTGCAGCCATCTCCCAGCGACAGTCTTTCGCACAACTTCTACAGATCGACGATTCTCTTGCGCTCGGACTAAGTCACTTCAAGTACTTTAATGTCATCGACTGCCGAAAAGACTCTGTACCAGATATAGTCGACTTCCGTAACAAACACGATATCGCCGATACAGTCGATATTGTGATGAACGACTATCTCTACTTGCAATTCCGTACCAAAGACCCAGATAGTATTGCAGTAATTGGTTCGGCTGTCATAGCATTCCTTAATAGTAATGCTCACATGCAGCAATCATTCGCCGACTACCGCGCTGTCCTGCAGCAACATGCCTTGTTCTGCCAACAACAGATCGGTATGCTCGACTCCGTATCACGTAACTTCTATTTCCAACAGACTCCAGATAAGCAATATATCTATCAAGGAGGGTCATCGATCCTTATTGGAAGACGCGAACTCCGTATGCTTCACCCACAAGTACTATCATTGCTTGAGGACAATATGAAAACGGCACAACTCTTAGGTGCTGCAAAAGCACCTGTCGTACCCGTCTCGGAGTTCTCTATCGAGCCTCGTGCTGTCAATGGATCAATTAAGTGCTCCCTCATCGGTATCATTATCGGATACCTGCTTGGCTGTATCCTTGCCTTACTTATCGATCAACGCAAAGCCATCAACGCTTGGCTGAAGAAAGAGTAGGGGATAAAGTAAAGCAATTGGGTCTCTTTATTTCTCTGCCACGCAGTGGCAAGGAAAAAGAAAGACAAACAATACAATTGTCAATTATCCAATTGTCAAATCGAAAATCGTGACCCTCAAGAACATTATAATAGGCGGATGGAATAGTCTACTCGACTTATTCTATCCGCCTGTTTGTTTGCAATGTACTGTCCTCCTTGAGGAAAACGAACAATATCTCTGCGCCGACTGTCTCAAACAGTTACCTCGTACCGAGATGGCTGCACACCGAGATAACCGATTAGAACAACTGTTCTGGGACATACCGAAACTCCAACGAGGCGCTGCCTTCTGCTTCTATCGACACGGTGAAACCTTCCGTGAACTCGTTCTTCGAGTCAAGTATAACAACCAGCCACTCCTCGGACAGTATCTTGCTGAACTCGCAGCACGCGAGTTCTTGCCTACTCATTTCTTTGACGGAATTGACCTGATCGTTCCAGTACCACTGCACCCAAAAAGACAAAGAAAACGTGGTTACAATCAAGCAGAATATATCGCACGAGGATTAAGCGATATCACATCTATCCCACTCGATACTACCCACCTCAAGCGTATTGTCAATAACCCAACGCAAACCAAGCGAGACGCTTCCGAAAGAGCTCAAAATACCAAAGGTATATTCACGGTCGAGATGCCTGCTAACTGGCGTGGAAAACATATACTCCTTGTCGACGACATTGTCACAACGGGTTCTACCATCCGCTCTTGTATAAAGGTTATCACCCCGATCCAGGGTACTACCATCAGTATATTCTCCCTTGGCCTCGCCGCAAAAGACCTTGCAACTCCTAACTCTCAACTCTCAACTACACTAAACCCTAAACACTAAACGCACAACTACCCTAAACTCTAAGCTCTAAACTTCTTCCAAACCTTCTTCCCAATCCACACGATCACAATCACTCCCAATATCCCAAGGATGATAATCGATAACTCATGGCTGTATTGACTGATCAAGTCCATTTGCCCATGTGCAATATAACCAATCAGCGCCAATACGCAGTTCCATAAGAATGCACCTAAGAAAGTGTATAGCAGGAACGGTACAAAAGCCATACGCGCCAAACCTGCCGGTATCGATATCAACTGACGAATACCAGGTATCAATCGACCAACAAAGGTTGACACCTTGCCATGCTCATTGAAGTAGTCCTCTGCCTTCTTAATCTTCTCACTGCTCAAAAGACAGAAGTGTCCTACACGGCTATCGGCAAACTTATAGATGATTGGGCGACCCAACCATATAGATAACCCGTAGTTGACAATGGCCCCCAATATCGCACCCAATGTGCCAAACAATACAATCAGCAACACATTGAGCAAGTACGAGTCAGTCACCTTCAAACTACTGTTCTCCTCCTCCGCTACATACACCGCAGGGGGTATAACCACCTCCGAAGGAAAAGGAATGAAACTACTTTCTACTGCCATCAGCCCTGTGATGCTATAATAGTTCATATTATCAGCATACCAATCCGTCACACGATCCACCAACGAAGCCTTCACCTTCGTACTGTCTTGCGTTTCGGTACTCGTCTCCTGTCCATAACTCATGGTCACAAGACCCAAGCACATACTCAATACTATCAATAATCTTTTCATTACTTTTTGTCTTTCTTGTCTTTCTTAACCTTCTTCGTTTGATTGTCCTCGTCTAACCCATCCACCCAGAATACATGACTGGGGAACATCAATTTGTACAACTCGAACGTATAGGGATTGACCGCCATTCCCTTTTTAAGAGTCATCTTTGCAGCCCTTGGGTGGTTCAATCCTATTTGCATCTCGGCTTGTAGTATGTACGCTTGCGGCTCGTTAGGGAATAGTTTGATCATATTTTTGGTGAACTCAAGTCCTTTGGGGTACTTATAACCCTCCAAGTGCAAGGTGGCGCACAGTACATAATATTCCAATCTCTGAGGGGCTATCTCTATGCACTTTTTTACCTCCCCAATAGCGGCGGTATACCAACCCTCATCCCTATGGAAAAAAGCTAATGCTTGATGGGCTTCGAGGTTGTTATCATCTTTCTTTATAGCATTACGTAAAAGATCCTTAGCATCCCTCCAACGATGTGTATTCCATTTACTATTGGCATAGAAAACGACTTGGTTGTCCTCTAAAAGCCCTCGTTTATGAAGCTTTCCATATAGTTTACACGCTGTCTTATAATCACCCAACCAATAGGTAATGTCAGCCTCAAAACCGTCTAACAATTGTCTAACCAACTTCTCATACTCTTTGCCCTCTAACTCTACCTCTCGAGCGCGTTGTACCAACTCTCTGGCTTCTTTTAGCTGACGTCGAGCAATGCAGATACTGATGTTTTCTAATATCGCTCGAATATTGTCCGGATTGATTGCATATACATACTCCAACTTCTCCAAAGCCTCCTCGTACTTCTCATTCTCCACCAGCGCATGAGCCTCTTCATACCAAGCATCTTCGTCATAAGGATTATCCGCAATAACACGGTCGGCAAATTGACACGCCAACTCTGGTTGCGCCATATATGACGCAATATGAGCATACTTAAGCAATTCCTCCTTGTTAAGACCCTCTATCTCCGACGCTTTCTCTAAGTACTTAAGTGCCAACTCATAGTCTGCCGCTTCCTGAAACTGTTCGATGATATCTACCATATAGAATTGTACATCTTCGGCACATTCACATACCCGCATCGCAGCATCATCAGCCAAGTCGTTTTTCCCTAAGTGAATCAATGCCTGAAAACAGAGATAGTTCCAGTCTGCATTGTCCACCGACTTGTATTGCTCGTACTTAGACAAAGCGTCTTCCCAATGACTCTCTTCCGCATCAAAGATACCCTCAAGAAAATAGAAGTCCTTAACCTTCGGGTGGATATGTCTACCTACCTCCAATACCTTCTTGGCAGTATCTAATTCGTGCTTTTCTATCTCGAAATAGAACAAGTCAATGAGGTCATCTGCATCGAAAAACGCAATCTTAGCGCTCTTCAATGAATTCAAGAAGTCAGTCTCTAACTTGTATATATCAATACTCCAATCTAATGGTGGCTCCATAATGGTACTATAAGAATTTTCTTTAACTTAACAGCTGCTTCACTTTTTCCGATATAACACGCCCGTCAGCCTTACCGGCTAACTGCTTCGAGGCGATACCCATTACCTTACCCATCTCCTTCATACTGCTGGCACCCGTCTGTGCAATAATCTCCTTAAGCGCAGCAATAATCTCCTCTTCACTCATCTGAGCAGGCATATACTTCTCTATAATAGCCACTTGTGCCATCTCGTTGTCTGCCAACTCCTGACGGTTAGCCGATACGTACATCTCTGCCGACTCCTTCCGCTGCTTAACCATCTTTTGTAGTATCTTCAACGCTTGGTCGTCCGACAATTCGCCAGTGCTACCTTTGGCTGTCTTTGCCTCTAAAAACTCTTTCTTTATACCACGCAAGGTGTCCATCGCTACCTTGTCCTGTGCGAGCATTGCTTTCTTAATATCCTCGCTTACTTGATCAAATAGGTTCATAATTATTTCTTTTTAAGGTTGTTATCTTTTTATCTATGCCGTGCCGTATCGGTTTACCTGCGGCGCATCCACGCTGGCGTATTGTCCAACTTCTCTTTCTCACTCTCGCTGAGATCCTCAAGGTCGATGAAATCTTCATCCTCCTTAGGACTAAGGTCGATAGTCGGACTCTCGCGCTCGCCAATGAGAATACTGTCGTCCTCCTCTTTCTTTTCCTCTTCTTTGGGTTTAGATTGCAAATCCGTACCATACATCTTCCCAATAGAGTCTTCCACACTATTCGATGGCTTCGCAACAGTAGGCTCTTTCTCTTCCGTGTTCAACGCTTCGTCTATCCCTGGCAAATCGTTCACGCTATAACCTGTTGCAATCAGGGTAACTTTCACGCTCTCTCCTAATGAGTCGTCGTAAGAAGCTCCCCACTTGATATCTACCTCTTCGCCTACCGACTCGCAGAACTGCTGTACCTCCTCCAACTCCTCCATGCGCACTGCATGATCGTGTGAGCAGTAGAAGTTGAGCAAGATGCGACTCGCTCCGTGTACATCGGTTGTGTTAACCAAAGGCGAGTTCAAAGCGTTCTCAATAGCATGAGTAATACGGTTCTCCCCTTCGGCTACGCCTACATTCATGATAGCGACATTACCATTTTTCAGTGTATTATACACATCCTGGAAGTCTGTATTGATATACCCAGGAATGGTTATTATCTCGGCTATCGACTTGGCAGAGTTGCACAACACCTCATCTGCTTTCTGAAAAGCATTGGGCAAGTCGAAATCTCTAAATAACAACTTCAACTTCTCGTTATTGATAACGAGCAGTGCATCCGTATGCTGTGCCAACTGAGCCACTCCGCGCATCGCTTTGCGGATCGCCCGTTTCCCTTCGAAGGCAAAAGGAATAGTCACAATACCTACAGTCAGTATTCCCATTTCTTGTGCCACTTCCGCAACGATAGGCGATGCACCAGTACCCGTACCACCACCCATTCCGGCGGTGATAAATACCATCTTCGTACCGTCCTGAAGTGCTCTCTTTAAGTCTTCCCTCGACGACTCTGCGTATTCCTTCGCTTTCTCCGGAACACCACCTGCACCCAACCCTGGACCTATCTGAAATTTAGAGGGAACATCCATCTTCTCTAGCGCCATGTTATCCGTATTGCATACCATGAACGATACATCCGTGATGCCCTGTTTATACATGTAGTTGACGGCATTACAACCACCGCCACCTACACCCAACACTTTAATCAACTTAACATCTGTTGCGTCAATCCGTAAGGGAAGTCCGTCTATCATAATCCTTTATCTTTTATAGTTCGTCTGGTTCAAATAACTTAAATATCATATCACCCACCTTCTTGTGGAAAGGAGGGTTAGTCCTTTGCTCCTTATCCGTATCCTCTACTGCTAAGGCTGCCAATCCTACCAACGAGGAATACTTTGGCATATAATACTGCCGCTCCTCGTCCTCCATCAACCAATCGGCATGGCTGCCAAACTCTACCGGCAGGTTAGTCTTGCTCTGTAGATACGGAATCAGTCCTTTTAGCATCGACCCCCCACCTGTAATATAGATGCGCTCTATGTCCTCCGCTTCGTTAATCTTCTCTACTATCGGCTTCAATATCTCATCCAATCGAGCTTGTATGCACTGCGCAATAAGCGTAGTACTCAACTGTATAGTCGGATTATTGGGGTCGGTAGACCGCATACGTATCTTCTGATCCTGTTCCACATACAATGGCGAGGCATAACCATACCCCACCTTTAGCTTCTCGGCCGTGTCGTGAGTGATATGCAATGCCTCTAGGTCACGTGTGATATTCTCTGCGCCAAAAGCAACTACCTTTGCCAATTGACAATAGTTGTTCTTGTAGATGCTCAAGGTTGTCGTCTGCGCACCAAAGTCTATTATTGCGCAACCCGCTTCCCTGTCACGATCTGACAATAAGGCAATGCTCAGCACCGTCGGAATAGACCAACAGTTCTTGATACTCACATCCTTACGATTGCATGCACCTTCCAACTGCTCCCAAGCCTTTCTCTTCGACAGTGCTACAATATAATCCGCCTCTATGGATCGTGCCTTCTGATCGTTACTTGGCTTATCCAACTGCACCTCCTTGTCCAAGTAATAACAGATAGCCTCCGAATCAATCTCATACACTTCAGGGTTCTTCTCCGAAACCTTACTCATCGACTCCTTGAACATGTCCTCTAACGTCTTGTCAGGCACAGCCGACCGTATCGACTGCTCACGCTTAACATGTACATTGCACACCTGAATCCACTCCCCACCTACTACTACATACACCGACTTGATTTCCTCTTTCGCATTAACACGGTTTACAAGGCAACGCAACATCGTACCCAACTGCATACTAGCATCAGTCGTCTGGACAATAACCCCGTTCTTTACTATCCCTGGCTTTGTCCTTTCCTCTACGCCTAAGATGCGCAATGTGCCATCTGCGTTCTTCTCAACCGCCATGGCACGAATAGCCGAACTACCAAAATCGACTACCGCTACAACCGGCGACTTGTGTTCTTTCTTCTTCATACTTCTTCCTTTTATTTGCGACACACTACCTGACCCTTAAAGCGCAAGTCTATTTCCTTGTAAGCTATCCACCCTGTCTTGCTCATTGCCTTTGTGTAGAATGTCTGCAATTTATTTAACTTCTTTTCATATTGGTTTAGGTCTCCAAGTATTATCACATGGCTACCCACTCTTGGTATCAGTTCTATCCTTTTTGGAGAGACAACATGAATCTGCTCTATCTGTGCCGACCAGAAACTGTTATCTTCTATATACTTCACAAAATCAAACAACTCCCCTTGCGCCATCGCTTCGCTTACATGCCCCGTCACTATGGGTACATACACCGCAATCGATGCCATATCCGGTAGTATCTCTCTGTCTTCGTCCACGTAGTAGTTCTTACCCGTTGCCACACGCATTACCGGCACTCGTTGCCACACATCCACACGCACTTGCCCACCTATAGTCTTGTAACACGATGCCTCGCGCACCACCGGATACTCCTTCACGCAGTCCTCTATCGCTTGTGCCGATATCTCACTCATCACTTTCCCAGTTGGATACAGTCCCGCTTGCTTAACACGGTTGAGTAGGGTAGAGGTCTGAGTAAAAGGCCGCTCCGCACTATCTCGCACCACTATCGTAATACCTTGGCACTCAGCCGCTTCCTCATGGAGAGGGATAACGATATACACAAAGCACAAATAGACCACCACAGCCACCAATGCCGTGCAGACCCATGCTATGTGCCAGCCCCTGCTCATACCCTTTACTTCAACGCCTGCGTAATCTCAGGCACCAATCGGTCAATGTCGCCCGCACCTAAGGTCATAATCACCTCACCCCGACGCCCACGAAGGCAGTCCAATAACGCATCCTTCTCCACCAACCGCTTGTTCTTACACGTGATCTTGTCGAGCAACATCTGCGACGATACCCCCTCAATAGGCTTCTCTCGCGCAGGATAGATCGGCAGTAATATCACCTCATCCAGTGTCGAAAGCACGCCAGCAAAGGCATCTGCAAAATCCCTCGTGCGAGTGTAGAGGTGTGGCTGAAACACGCCCACCAAACGTTTCTCGGGATACAACCGACGCACCGACTCAATGCTTGCCTTCAGTTCCGTTGGGTGATGCGCATAATCGTCGATATACACTATATCCGGTGTATTGACATGCACGTCAAACCGCCGATACACGCCCGAATACGATGCCAATCCCAGTCGCAACTCACTCACAGTCACACCGTTCAACCATGCCACTGCCAACGCAGCCACACTGTTCTCAATGTTGATATAAGCCGGCACTCCCAACTTCAACTTCGCTATCGTCTCATGAGGCGTGTGGAAATCGAAAAACAACTCCCCGCCTTCAGTCACGATGTTATCCGCATAGAAATCCGCCTCCTCGCCCACTGCATACAGATACAGATGCACGTTCTCTGCTAACCGTGGCGTGATCGGTGTCCCTTTCTTCATCACCAATGCACCACCCGCCTTTATGAGCGAAGTGTAGTGTTCAAAACCCTCTCTAAAGCCCTTGGCGTCACCGTATACATCCAGATGGTCAGGGTCCACGGTCGTGATAATCGACATGTACGGATGCAAGTGGTGAAAACTGCGGTCATACTCATCGGCCTCCACGACCACATTATTGCTCTCGGGCGAAAGGATCAGGTTCGTTCCATAATTGTTACTTATGCCCCCAAGGAAAGCGTTGCAATTGATCTCCGACTGATACAGCAGGTGCGCCAATATCGTGCTCGTCGTGGTCTTCCCATGTGTACCTGCCACGCACAAGGCACGCATCATACGTGTCACATAACCAAGCATCTCAGCCCGCTTGTAAATAGCAAACCCCTCCTTGCGGAAATAGGCATATTGCTGTTGGTCCTCCGGCACTGCAGGCGTACGCACCACTACCGTATGTATAGGGTCACGGTAAGCCTCCGGTATGGCCTCCACACTCTCGTCGTACGTCACCACGATCCCTTCCTTCTCCAATGCCTTTGTTAATGGCGACGCTGCCCTGTCGTAACCGGCCACACTATAACCCTTTGACCTGAAAAAACGGGCCAATGCACTCATTCCAATGCCACCTACACCTAAGAAAAATAACGATGTCGTGGCAGTAATCTCTATTTGTTTCTCTTCCATCTTCAATAATTTTCGCTGCCGTCAAGCCGCCTTCTTGCACTTTCTGCCCTTTTCATCGGCTATAATTTAGCAACTTAACCAACAGCATATAGGATTGCAAAGGTAGTAAATACCGTGCATATCACCAAACAAATAACGAATAAAATCTATACACCCACTTATCGTCATCCGCACAATATCCCACCAATTCCCCGTCCTCCCCGCCTCCTCACCCCGTCCTCCCTGCCTCCATCTTGTAACCCTTCCTAACCCTTTACCCCATCAGTCCGCCAGCGAAAGCGCTCTTTTAGCGCAGCAGCCCGACATCTTTCAGCACGAAGTGCGGTCCTTCCTCGAAGCACTCCGCCAGCGATAGCGCTCCTCTCTCGCAGCACTCTCAAATGTAAAAGCCCCCGTCCCCGAATCTTAATAGAACATATCACGAGCCAACCTCGAGTCAAGTACGACACATCAGCGGAGGATAAGCGGAGGATAAGCGGAAGATAAGCGGAAGATTCAGCGCTTCACGTAATACCCACATCGAACCCACATCGTACCCAAAAAACACCAATAACACCCCAAAATCATTAACAATCGCCACCCAAATCTAAACACCGAAACCCCCACCCAAAACTAAACTCCTAAACTCCTAAGCTCAACTTCAACCCTTTCAACTTCTCCTAAACTCCTAAACTCCTAAACTCCTAAACCCAACTTCAACCTTTTCAACTTCTCCTAAACTCCTAAACTCCTAAACTCCTAAACTCCTAAACTAATAAACCAATATTTGCACCAACAAAAAACTTTCCCTATCTTTGCAACATCATTCAGCGCGCACATGTACATCGCCATCGCAGGAAATATAGGAGCCGGAAAAACCACACTCACCCAGATGCTCACCAAGCATTATGGATGGGAACCTCAGTTCGAGCCCGTCTGCGTAAACCCTTATCTGCAAGATTATTACACCGACATCCCACGATGGTCCTTCTGCCTCGAAACCTATTTCCTCAAGGAGCGGTTCAAGAACCTACTACACATCGCACGCGCCACCAACACCATCGTTCAAGACCGATCCATCTTCGAAGGGGTCTATGTCTTCGTCGAGAACAACTACGCCATGGGTAACCTCTCCGACCGAGACTACAACACCTACATGGAACTCTTCCAACTCATGACCTCACTCGCACCGTACCCCGACCTCATGATCTACCTCCGTAAGTCCGTACCTGCACTCGTCGCGCAGATCCAAAAACGAGGACGAGACTACGAACAAACCATACAACTCGACTACCTCACTGGCCTCAATCAGCGATACGATGACTTCATCTTCCACAAATACAAAGGCAAAGTCCTCGTCATCGAATCCGACAACCTCGATTTCCAACACAACCCCGCCGACTTCCAAACCATCACCAACAAGATCGACGCACAACTCTATGGACTCTTCTAAATAACGATAATAATAACTTAAAACTCTGTATACTATGCACATAGCCATTGCTGGAAATATTGGTAGCGGCAAGACAACTCTCACCAAAATGCTCGCTAAACACTACGGTTGGACGCCCCGTTTCGAGTCCGTCGACTTCAATCCTTACCTCGAGGACTTCTACGCCGACATGTCACGATGGTCCTTCAACCTACAGATCTATTTCCTCAATAAACGATTCCAAGATGTCATCGACATCTCTAAGTCGAAAGACACTATCATTCAGGACCGTACCATCTACGAGGACGCCAAAATATTCGCACCAAACCTACACGAGCAAGGAAATATGTCCGACCGTGATTTCGACAATTATTGCGACCTCTTCGACCTCATGATGTCCCTCGTCAAGATGCCCGATCTCCTCATCTACCTCCGCTCCTCCATACCCAACCTAGTCGCACAGATCCAGAAACGAGGACGCGAGTACGAGAGTTCGATGCGTATCGACTATCTGAAGGGACTCAACGACAAATACGAGCGTTGGATTGCCGATTATAAAGGCCGATTACTTATCATCGACGCCGACCACATCAAGTTCGAGAACAACCCGCAGGACTTCCAGTTCATCACCGACAAGATCGACTCCGAACTCTACGGACTCTTCCCCTTCGATACCAAATAATGATAAATAATCTCTCCCCCCTCGATGATAAATAATAAAGCAAAAAAAAATAAGCCCGAAAAGCAAGGACCCATCGGTAGAGGCTATCTAACAATTCAAAATCCTCAACTGACTATGCTTTGCTGCTTGGGGACGCGGGCGCTTACGGGGTCCCCACAAAGCCTGCTTTGTGGGGTGTCTGACTCGCCCGCGGGAAAGATACCACGATTGTGGAGACGACACGCCCCCGTGTCGTTC